>CALZAP010000186.1 GCA_945614335.1 uncultured Prevotella sp. | reverse complement strand
GTGAACAGCACGAGATGCTCGCGGTTCTCACCCATATAGGCAGGTTCCTCACGCCTCATGTGCTTCAAACGGCTGTGCTTTGCCCAGTGCTGGCCGAACCATACGCTCCATCGCGGATGGATGGCGGAGAACATCACCTGACAGAAGCGGTTGTGGAACACGGCACGCAGCAACCTGAACTTCCTGTCAGGGTCGCCAAGGCCGTCACCATGGGCAAGGAAGAACACCTTGCCGTAGATCTCAGTGGCGAGAGGTTTCTTGTGCAATATCACACCACACTCTTGTTCGAGATAGTTATATGCCCAAATATCGTGGTTGCCGGTGAAATAATGAATCTCGACACCCATGTCGGCCAGTTCCGACAGCTTGCCGAGGAAACGCGTGTAACCTCGCGGCACTACATACTTGTACTCGTACCAGAAGTCGAACATGTCGCCAAGCAAATATATTGCCGCCGCCTTGTGCTTTATGCTATCAAGAAAGCGCACTATACGCCTCTCATGCATACGGCTGTGATCGATGGCAAGCGAGCCGAGATGTGCATCGGAAAGGAAATAGACGTTTTTCATAATCGAAGCATCTGTATTTAAGCCTTTCAACTTATTCAAATCCCAGTTCAACACGTGCCTCCTCGGTCATCATGCTTTGATCCCATACCGGCTCAAAAACGAGGTTGACCGTGGTGTTTATCACACCCTCAAGACTATCCACTTTCTGCCTGACATCCTCAAGGATAAAATCAGCGGCCGGACACGAAGGAGCCGTGAACGTCATATCGAGCTCAACCTCGCCATCGTCCTTCACATCCACCTTGTAGATCAATCCCAAGTCGTAAATGTTCACCGGTATCTCAGGGTCATATACCGTCTTCAGCACATCAACTATTCGTTCTTCTATTTTTGTCTTTTCTTCTGTAGTCATAATAATTATCGTTTTATGTTTGCAAAATTACATATAAAACGCCAAAGTGCCAAATGTTTCGTAGATTTTTCTACTTTTATTTTGTTTTGTCTCCTTTTTGACGTACCTTTGCACCCAAAAATAGAAAAAACAGAAAAGAAAATATACATGGAAAAGATTATCCTTACAGGCGACCGCCCCACTGGGAAGCTCCATCTTGGACACTATGTGGGGTCGTTGCGCAGAAGAGTCGAACTGCAGAACGCGGGCGACTTCAAGAAAATGTTTGTATTCATGGCCGATGTGCAAGCCCTCACTGACAACGCTGACAATCCAGAGAAGATACGTCAGAACATCATTGAGGTGGCACTCGACTATCTGGCTGCCGGACTTGACCCGGAGAAATGCATTCTATTTATTCAAAGCCAGATTCCCGAATTGGCAGAACTTACCACTTATCTCATGAATCTCATCACAGTGAGTCGTGTACAGCGTAACCCTACTGTAAAGACAGAGATAAAGATGCGCAATTTCGAGGCGAACATCCCTCTTGGCTTCTTCTGTTATCCAGTCAGCCAAGCTGCCGACATCACCCTTTTCAAGGCCACCACAGTACCCGCTGGCGAAGACCAGGAGCCAATGTTGGAGGTGACACGCGAACTTGTAAGACGCTTTAACCAGACATACTCTCCTGTACTTGTGGAGCCAGAGATTATGCTGCCCGAAAACGCCACTGCACGCCGTCTGCCTGGTACCGACGGCAAGGAGAAGATGAGCAAAAGCCTTGGCAACTGCATCTATCTTAGCGACTCGGCCGCCGACGTATGGAAGAAAGTGAAAAAGATGTCGAACGGCGAACCACGTATGAGTATGGACGAGCCAGGACACCTGGAAGGCAATGCCGTATTCACCTATCTGGAAGCCTTCAGTACCGACGATGACTTTGCTGAGTTCTGGCCTGAGTTCAAGACCCTTGACGAGCTCAAGGAGCACTACGTACACGGCGGCATCGGCGACGGCACCTGCAAGAAGTTCCTCAACAACGTGCTCAACAAGTTTATGGAACCTATGCGTCAACGCCGTCACGAATTCGAGCAAGACATTCCCGAAATATACAATATCCTAAAGCGTGGAACAGAGAAAGCCCGCGAGACAGCTGCACAGACCATGGACGAAGTACGCCGCGCCATGCAGATAAACTATTTTGAGGATATTGACCTCATCAATAGCCAAGCAGAGAAATACCGGGCAAAATAAAGGTAAAGAATAGGGAGAAGGAGGAGTGTGGTTAACTCCTCACCTGTCCTTCTCCCTCTATCAACCACTTGTAGGTGGTGATTTCTTCAAGTCCCATAGGACCGCGTGGGCCGAGTTTTTGGGTACTTATTCCTATTTCAGCTCCAAGTCCGAACTGGGCGCCGTCAGTGAAACTCGTCGGCACATTCCAATACACACAGGCAGCATCCACCATTTGTTGGAAGCGGCGGGCATTGTCTTCGTTTTGGGTGATTATACACTCACTATGGCCAGAACCATATCGGGTGATATGAGCGATGGCATCATCGAGCGAGTCAACCACCTTTACCGACATCTTGTAATCCATAAACTCCGTACCCCAATAATCTTCGTTGTCGATATACACCTCTACCCTATCTTTCATAGGTTCAAGCAGACGTGGCAAATCGGCAAGGCGCGAACGATGGATGATAAGACAATCGAGAGCATTGCACACACTAACGCGACGAGTCTTGGCATTGTTGATAATACGTGCTCCCATTTCAACGTCACCATATTCGTCGAAATAAGCATGCACCACACCAGCGCCAGTCTCAATAACCGGCACCTTGGCATTGTCGCGAACGAAATCTATGAGTTTCCTGCCTCCGCGTGGTATGCACACGTCGATATAGCCTACGGCATTGAGCATAGCGGCGGTAGCATCATGGGTGGCAGGCAACAGGGTTACCACATCAGGACTGACTCCATAGCGTTCAAGTGTCTCATGTATCAGAGCCACTTCCTCACGATTGCTACAGTCGGCATCCTTGCCACCCTTGAGCACGCAGGCATTACCGCTCTTGAAGCACAGCGAGAAGACATCGAAAGTGACGTTAGGACGAGCTTCGTATATCATACCTTTCACACCAAAGGGCACGCTGACACGCTTCAGACGCATGCCATTGGGCAAAGTACGCTCACAGAGCACACGGTGAAGCGGCGAAGGCAGTGATGCCACATTGCGCATGTCGGAGGCGATGCCATCAAGACGACCGGGTGTGAGCTGCAGACGGTCGTAAAGAGGGTTGGCCTTATCCATTCGACAGAGGTCTTTAGCGTTAGCGGCAAGGATGCGTTCCTTCTGCGAACAGATGGCATCAGCAACCGCCGATAGTATTTCGTTACGGCGCTCGTCAGATATTGTGGCAAGCATACGGCTTGCCGTCTTTGTATTTTCAAACAGTTGTTTCATATTTCAAACTCCGTATGTGGAGTATTTTCTTTATTTGATATTAAATCTACGAGGATATTCTCCCGCTCACCATTGGCTATTACCACCCTAATGCCAGCCTGTTGCACGCGCGAAGCAGTGGTATATTTTGATACCATGCCACCACGTCCGGCCGAGCTCTTAGTGGATTGTATATACTCGCTCAGGTCGCGACCAAGAGCCACACGAGGAATAAGTTCAGACTGCGGGTCAGTGGGGTTGCCAGTATAGATGCCGTCGATATTGCTCAACAAGACAAGCATGTCGGCCTCCATCATTTGCGCTATGAGTCCCGAGAGTTCATCGTTGTCGGTGAACATCAGTTCGGTAACACTGACAGTGTCGTTCTCGTTCACTATAGGAATAACATCGTTTTCGAGCATCACACGCATACAGGCACGCTGGTTCTCGAACTGCTCTCCAGGTTCAAAGTTTTCCTTCATTGTAAGTATCTGTCCTATGTGCATATTATGCTCCCGGAAAAGGTCATAATATAATCCTATTAGCTTCACCTGACCCAAGGCAGAGAAGAGCTGACGCTGTTCCACTGTATCAAGATCATGATCAACCATCAGCTCACGACGTCCGCAAGCCACCGCTCCTGACGACACGAGTATCACCTCGTGGTTCTGTTTCTTAAGCCATGCTATCTGGTCGATGATGGCAGACATGCGGGTGATGTCGAGATGACCATCATGCCGTGTGAGCACATTGCTGCCCACCTTTACAACTATTCTCATT
>CALZAP010000185.1 GCA_945614335.1 uncultured Prevotella sp. | reverse complement strand
CTCACTCCTCTCTCCTCACTTCTCACTCCTCTCTCCCCACTTCTCACTCCTCTCTCCCCACTTCTCACTCCTCTCTCCTCACTTCTCACTCCTCTCTCCCCACTTCTCACTCCTCTCTCCCCACTTCTCACTCCTCTCTCCTCACTTCTCACTCCTCTCTCCCCACTTCTCACTCCTCTCTTTACATAGACACCGAATACCTCTCCACCATCATCTCACATCCGGTGATAAACGAGGTGGCGGGGAGATTCCTCTTCGACGAGAGGAGGATTGACAGAAGGGTGGTGGAGTGGTGTGGACTGACGAGCATTTCTTCTGACATGCCGTGCTGGCGGTGGGGAAAGGCGTTCTTCGACGCGCCGTCGCTGCTTATACCATACAGGGATGTGGACGGAAAACTGCTCACGGTGCAGGGCAGGTATCTGGGTAAGGAGAAAAAGCCAAGATTCAAGTTTCCGATCGGCTCGCAGGCGGGCATGTATAACAAACCGATGATTGCGACGCTGAAGAAGGGCGACGAACTATGGATTACGGAAGGGCCGTCGGACTGCTGGGCGATGATGTCGGCGGGAAGAAAGGCAGTGGCGATTCCGTCGGCGACAAGTCTTACAACGGGCGACTTAAGGCTGCTGGGCGACGGCCTGCAAAAAGGGGTGTCGCTGCACATGGCTCCAGACAACGACCGACCTGGCATGGAACTCTTCAAAACCCTAAAACGTCATTTCCCGGATTTGCAAGGACATGTGCTGCCAGACGGTGTGAAAGACTTCGGGGAAATGTGGAAGTTGAATTCTGTGCTTTTATAACAAAGAATTTCTCCCTTTCCTTTGGTTGTTTCAATAATAATGCTTATCTTTGCAGCGTGATTCATTTAAAAATGAGATAATTATGAATACGGTCACTATAGATAGAAATCAAAGCAGGTTGCTTGATGAAATAAAAGTATTGATACCACAATTCAAAGATACAGAAGTTGTGGATATCTTGAAATCCGCTATTTCTCAGTTAAAGAAATGCACAAGGGTAAAACCAGTCTCTAAAACAGAGGCTACAGAAATATCACCCAAGATAAAGTCTCTTATCGGAATAATCCCACCATTTTCTCAAGAAGAAATAGAAGGTGATGAGCGGCTTAAGCATATTTTGAATCATTAATCACCAATATGACATAACCCCAGTACAGGGTCTAAACCCTAGGCTGGGGTTATGTCGCCCCCCGCGAGGCTAAAATGTTTTTTTTATTGCGTGAACTATTGGACCACTTTGAAACGGATGCGGAAGGAGTGGGCGAGTTCGTCCCAGTTGGTGCCGAGAAGCTCAAAACGGCCTATCTGAGAGGTGGAACGGACATGCTTTCCTATGCAGGGACAGACATCGTAGTCGCCTATGCGCACAAGACGGATGGTGTCGGATGCGTCGTCGGGCAGACGGTCGGCACTGATCTCGTCGGGCAACTGGTCGCGAGTGACATACTCGTAGGTGACGGGGAGGTCGTCGGCTATCAGTTCATTCATTCGCTCGGCAATGAGTTTCTCCTCTTTCTTGTCGGGCTTGTGGTCGACGATGAAGGTCATCTTGCTCTTCTTGCGCTCTATGTGAGCATTGCGGGAGCGTTCGCAACCAAAGAGACGCACCATGGTCTGGTTGAGAAGGTGCTCGGCGGTGTGGGCTGGCGGAAACTCCTCCTTGTTGTGTGGGTTTAATATAAGTTCGTCCATAATAGCTTGGAGATTAAAATGTTATCTTGTAGACAGATACACCGTAGGCGGGTGCCGACGCGGCTATGGCTCCGTCTTTGGCAAGATGGAAGGTAGACTTCTCGCCCGTGAGCAGCTCTGTGGCGGTTTGAGGGCCTTCTGGTATTCTGAGATAGTCGAAGGCGTGGGCCGGGATGTTTATCCTCACCGATGCCGGCTGCGCGTCGAAGTTTGCCAACACGACAAGAAGTGTGTTGCCGGAGCGGCGGAGGAAGGTGTAGTGGCGGTTGGGGTTGAAGCTGTCTGACCATGGGTTGACATACATCAGGTCGAAGAAATCTCCCTCGCTCACCGCCGTTTCGTTTCTTGCTATGCCGATGAGACGTGAATGTATCTGAGAGAGGCGTGTCTCTTCGGGAGTGAGCTGGAACTTTGAGGCGCGGCAGAGGGTGTCGATGCTCCAGTAGTCGAATATGGTGGTGCGACCGTCGCGACCGCTGAACCCTTCGGCATCCATGCCTTTCTCGCCATATTCCTCGCCCTCGAAGAGCATGAAGGGATTGCGGCGCAGAAGGAGGGAGACTGCCAAGGCAGGTATTGCCTTGAACGCACAACCGGCGAAGAAGTCGCTTGCCACGCGCTGTTCGTCGTGGTTTTCGAGAAAGTAGAGCATGTGGTCGGCAATGTCGTCGGTGGCTTGCCATGCGCCGGTGATGGCAGTGGCAGACTGGCCTGAGCAGATGACGGAGCGAAGGGTGTCGTACATGCCCACTTTGTCGTAGAGATAGTCGAAACCGCTGGCGATGTAGGTGCGGTAGAGTGAGGGGTTGTAAACCTCGCCGATGATTTTCACCTCGGGGTGTTTTGCCTTTAGTCTTCCAAGAGCCCAAGTCCAGAATGCCGACGGCACCATTTCGGCCATGTCGCAGCGGAAGGCGTCAACACCCTTGGATGCCCAGAAGTCGAGTATGGCAAGCATCTTCGACCATGTGTCGGGCACGGGATTGAAGAAGCCGATGCCTCCGGCGTAGTAGTCAACGCCGTAGTTCAGCTTTACGGTCTCATACCAGTCGTTCATGCCCGGACGCGAGTCGAAATGGTCGTTGCCCGTGGCTTTGGCCGGCTCTTCGTGGTATGGCTCAGCCTCTCCGGCGTAGAGGTCGAAATAGGGAGAGAACTGTTCGCCGGGGCAGTAGTAGAAATTGTTTTGCGGCGAGAAGCCCTGGGTGAGATCGTCGTCGTCGCCAAGTCCCTTTACGCCTTCGGGCTGGAAGAGCGACTTGTACTGGCGTGCCACGTGGTTGGGCACGAAGTCGATGATGACCTTCATGCCTGCCTTGTGGGTACGGGCCACGAGGGCTTCAAACTCTGCCATGCGTGAGTTGACGTCCACGGCGAGGTCGGGGTCGATGTCGTAATAGTCGGAGATGGCGTATGGCGAGCCAGCCTGTCCCTTTACCACTGCGGGATGGCACTGGGGTATGCCGTAGGCGGAGTAGGAGGTTTTGGTGGCATGTCTTATCACGCCTGTATACCACACGTGTGTTACTCCTTTCTCTCTTATGTTGTTGAGTTCCTTGTCGGTGAAGTCGTTTAGTTTTCCGCATCCGTTTTCCTCTATTGTCCCTTTGGGTTTTCGTGTGAGGTTGCGGTTGCCGTAGAGGCGCGGAAGAACCTGGTAGACGATAATCTTACTCATAGTTTTTTTCGGGTTTTAGTTTTTGAAAAAAAAGCCCGGAATGTTGTGTCCGGGCTCAGGTATTTAATGTAATCTTTCCTTCAAAAGTTGAGTAATGTCAAATGAAGTGTCAATGCGTTGGCATTATGAGATGCCGCAAACGGCAACACTCTTGTCGATGCGTCCGATCATGCCCTGAAGAGCCTTGCCAGGTCCGCACTCTGTGAAGTCGTCGGCACCGTCGGCAATCATGTTCTGAACGCAAGTAGTCCAGCGCACGCTGCTTGTGAGCTGAGCGATGAGGTTCTGCTTAATCTCAGCCGGGTCGGTGTGAGGCTTGCCGTCAACATTCTGATATACAGGACATTTTGGCGCAGAGAACTCTGTGCTTTCGATGGCAGCCTGCAGTTCGTCCTTTGCGGGCTGCATGAGTGGAGAGTGGAATGCACCTCCCACCTTCAGCGGCAGTGCGCGCTTAGCTCCAGCTTCCTTCAGTTTTTCGCAAGCGGCGTTGATGGCCTCTACGCTACCCGAGATGACGAGCTGTCCTGGGCAGTTGTAGTTGGCGGGAACGACGATAGGTGTTGTCTCGCTCACTTCAGCGCAGATGGCTTCAATCTTGTCGTCTGCAAGTCCCACGATGGCAGCCATGGTGGAAGGCGTTTTCTCGCAAGCCTTCTGCATGGCCATGGCGCGAGCATATACGAGTTTCAGTCCGTCTTCGAAGCTGAGTGCTCCGGCAGCCACGAGTGCAGAGAACTCACCGAGGGAGTGGCCTGCAACCATAGAAG
>CALZAP010000184.1 GCA_945614335.1 uncultured Prevotella sp. | reverse complement strand
AGGAGAGAATCATGGTGTATGGCGACTACGACGTGGACGGATGCACCGCTGTGGCATTGGTCTACAAAGTATTGCAGCAGTTTTATTCTAACATCGAATACTATATTCCTGACAGATACGACGAAGGTTACGGAGTGAGCAGGAAAAGTATCGATGAAGCTAAGGAAAGGGGTGTGAAACTCATCATCGTTCTCGACTGTGGCATAAAAGCCATAGACGAGATTGCCTATGCCAAGACTTTGGGCATAGACTTTATCATTTGCGACCATCACGAACCCGACGACGAAATGCCGCCGGCAGTGGCCATTCTCAACCCTAAAAGAAAGGATTCCACTTATCCATTCCACCACCTTTCGGGATGCGGTGTGGGATTCAAATTCATGCAGGCGTTCACAAAAAACAATGGCATTCCGTTCTCTAAACTCATGTCGGTGCTCGACTTCTGTGCCGTGAGCATCGCTTCGGACATTGTGCCGGTGATAGGAGAAAACAGGACGCTCGCATTCCACGGACTGAAACAGATTAACCAAAATCCATCGGTGGGACTGAAGGCCATCATCAAGATATGCGGACTGGCGGGAAGGGAACTGACCATGAGCGACATTGTGTTCAAAATAGGACCAAGAATAAACGCTTCGGGACGAATGCAAAACGGAAAGGAAGCTGTGGACCTGCTCGTGGAAAGGGATTTCAAGACCGCACTGCTTCAGGCAAGCCAGATAAACGGATATAACGAACAGAGGAAGGACATTGACAAACAGATGACGGAAGAGGCTAACCAAATTGTGGAAAAGCTGGAAAACCAACAACATCTCTCGTCGATTGTACTCTATGGCGAAAACTGGAAAAAGGGCGTGATTGGCATTGTGGCATCAAGACTCACCGAATTGTATTTCAGACCTACCGTGGTGCTCACCATCGTTGACGGAATGGCAACCGGATCGGCAAGAAGCGTGGCGGGATTCGACATCTACGACGCCATTAAGAGCTGCCGCGACCTGCTCGAAAACTTTGGCGGACACACCTACGCTGCTGGACTCTCGATGAAAAAGGAGAACATACCGGAGTTTAGGAAGAGATTCCAGAATTATGTAAATGAACACATAAAGCCCGAACAGACACAGGCCATTCTTGATATAGAGGAAGAGATTGACTTCAAGGACATTACGAAGAAAATGCTCAACGACATCAAGAAGTTCGCTCCACATGGCCCATTCAACCCCAAACCGCTGTTCTGCACCCATGACGTGTATGACTACGGTACAAGCAAGGTGGTGGGAAAGCAACAGGAACACATAAAACTCGAGCTCGTTGACAGCAAGTCGAGCAATGTGATGAATGGTATTGCTTTCGGACAGTCTGGCTCTGCCATGTTCATAAAGAGCAAACGCAGTTTCGACATCGTGTATACAATAGAGGAAAACGCGTATAAGCATGGAGAGGTGCAACTGCAGATAGAGGATATTAAGCCGTCGATGAAGGAGTAATGGTTTGCAAACGATGACAGAAGAGAAATTTCGGGAAATACTCCGAAAATACTGGGGATACGACGATTTCCGGGGTATACAATTTGACATAATACAAAGCATCAGTCAAGGGAGAGACACTCTCGGACTGATGCCTACAGGTGGCGGCAAGTCTGTCACATTCCAAGTGCCGGCAATTGCTATGGACGGGGTGTGCATCGTAATCACACCACTCATTGCACTCATGAAAGACCAGGTGGAGAACCTGAAGAAAAAGGGAGTGAAGGCTGCGGCTATATACTCCGGAATGTCAAACGACCAGATTATTACCACTCTCGAAAACTGCATCTTCGGCGCATACAAACTACTCTACGTCTCGCCAGAAAGACTCGCATCAGCTCTCTTTTTGAAAAAAATTAGCCATGCACGCATCAGCTTCATCACCATAGACGAGGCACACTGCATCACGCAATGGGGCTACGACTTCAGGCCTTCTTACCTGAAAATCAAGGATTTCAGAAAGCTTTTCCCCGACGCTGCCATTCTTGCACTCACCGCCACTGCCACTCCTGCCGTAGTGGAAGACATACAAAGGCAACTGGATTTCAAACACGACAACGTGTTCAGGATGAGTTTCCTAAGGACTAATCTTGCATACATTGTGGAAAAGCCCATTAACAGACTTGAGGAGACAACACGACTCGTGGGCAACAGCAAAGGAAGCTGCATAGTGTATGTACAGAGCAGAGACGACGCAAAATATGTGGCAAAGTATCTGAACGAAAAAGGACAAAGCGCCACTTTCTACCACGCACAACTCGACAACGCAGTGAAAAACGACAGGCAGGAGAGATGGAAAAAAGGAGAAGTGAAAACCATGGTGGCCACAAACGCCTTCGGAATGGGTATTGACAAACCAGACGTGAGAATGGTGGTGCACTATGAATGTCCTTCAAGCATAGAGGCCTACTTCCAGGAAGCTGGAAGGGCTGGACGAGACGGAGAAGACTCAAAGGCGGTGTTGCTGTACGACCAAGACGACCGCAAGAGGATACTTAAGAACGTGGCATACAGCTTTCCGGAAAAGGATTATATAAGAAAGGTGTATGACGACTTGGCTTACTTCTTCCAAGTGGCTCTCGGAGATGGTTTCAACTGCTGTTTCGAGTTTAACACAGAACAGTTCTGCCGCACCTTCAAGCACTTTCCCGCAAGGGCCTTGGCGGCAATAAATATACTGGTGCAGTCGGGATACCTCGACTATTCTGACAGCGACGACAACAAGTCAAGAGTGAGATTTCTGCTTCAACGCGACGAACTATACCGCTTGCGCAACAACTCAGAAGAGGAGGATGCGGTGATAGAGACACTGCTGAGATTGTATGGAGGACTGTTTGTCGACTATACCTTCATCGACGAGAGCAGCCTCGCCCAGTGTTTAGGGATGGACAGCAACACGATGTATGTCACGCTGAAGAATCTGAGTCAGAAAAACATTCTACATTATATTCCACGAAAGCAAATTCCACACATCCGCTACAAACAGCGGCGTGAGGAATCACAAAGGCTGATAATACCGAAGACTGTGTATGAAGACATGCACGCCAGGGCTATGGAGCGTGCCATGTCAATCATAAACTATGCAGAAAACCACGGCGTATGTCGCAGCAGACAACTCCTCGACTACTTTGGCGAGAAAAGCAAGAAAGACTGTAACATGTGTGACGTGTGTGGAGACAGAATCCACGAAGCCGCGACGGATAACAAGAATGCCATCCGTCAGGCATTAATGGTCCAAATACTCGCTTTTCTCGCCGACGGCAAGCCTCACCAAGTGCATGAACTCATTAAGCTCAGCGATGACACCACAGCCCTCGCCGACACCCTCACTTTCATGACGCATGAAAAGATTATTGGCTTTAAAGACGGGGATATCTATTTATATTAATACTTCCTATACACATTCTTCAGCGCTACAGGATTACCCATGTCAAACATTTCGCCTTCTATTCTCACACCTACCATGCCATAGTTGCGACGCACGGCCTCAAGGGCGGTGGTGAGCTCAATCTCGCGAGTTACGTCGTTGTTCTCATAGTGCTCAAGAATGTCCGCGGCAAGTTGTTCGTACACCTCGGGAGTAAGGATGTATTGTCCGAACACCGAATAATACTCCTTCTGACCATCGGAACCTGGAACACCAAGGAATTCCTCGGCATAGCCCACAGTGGGTTTCTCCGCCATCTGCGACACATTCATGATGGTGTGTTTCTTGTCTTCCCACAATCCGCTCAGGATACCATAGCGACTCACCTCGGCCAGAGGGATGGGATGGATGCTGATGGTGAGCTTGTTGTGGAGTTCGAAATTCTCGATGAGCTGAAGAGCGCATGTCTTGTTGATGGCACTGCGATAGAGAGTGTCGCCAAGCATGAGCAGCACTGGCTCATTGCCTGCAAAGTCGCGGGTCTGATACACGGCATGACCAAAGCCACGCTTCTCAGTCTGTATGACATACTGAAGGCGCTTACCTATGTTGAGTATATGATTCTCATACTCCAAGGCTGCGGAGCTGAGCTTTGAGAGATGCTCTTGAGTAAGTGGTGTCTCAAAAAAGTCGCGATACATCTGTCTTTCCTCATCTGACCCAAGCACCAAGCAAATATCCTCTATGCCGCTAGCAACGAGTTCCTCAAGAAGTATGAGGATGACAGGGCG
>CALZAP010000183.1 GCA_945614335.1 uncultured Prevotella sp. | reverse complement strand
GAAATCGTTGTTTTTGACATAGTCGAGCACCTCCTCTTTTGCTATCATCACCTTGCCGACGCCCTCCTTGAGATTGTCGTAGATGAGGCGTGATGTGATGCCGGGGATTGGTTCCTCGCGTGCAGGATAGATGTCGCAGAGTACCACTTCGTCGAGCAGGCTGAGGCTATTGGCGAAGTCGCGGTAGAAGTCGCGTGTGCGGGTGTAGAGATGCGGTTGGAAGATGGCAGTGATCTTCTTGTCGCGATACAGTTCCCTGATGCTCTTTGCGCTTTGGTATATCTCCTGTGGATGGTGGGCATAGTCGCTGAGGAAGACGAGGCGAGGCGTTTTGATCTTGAAGTCAAAGCGGCGGTCAACGCCACCATAAGACATGATGCCGTACTTAAGCTCCTCAGCAGTGCATCCCGCCAACTGTGCCATTGCCATTGCCCCCACGCTGTTTTCTATGTTGATCGGGATCGGCTGTCCGAGTTTCACGCCCTTGACACACTCTATCGGGGAGATGAAGTCGAACGTGATCTCGCCGTTGGCGATGACGATGTTCTCGGCATGGAAGTCGCCCTCATCTCGGCTGTATTCGTATCTTGTCACGCCATCTTGCAGTTCTTCCTGCATCTCCAGTCCTTTTCTTATTATGAGTGCTCCTCCAGGCTGGATGAGCGTGGAGTAGTGGCGGAAACTGTCGAGATAAGCCTCTTTGGAGCCGTAGATGTCGAGATGGTCGGGGTCGGTGGAGGTGATCACGCTAATCCACGGGCGTAGCCAATGGAAAGAGCGGTCAAACTCGTCGGCTTCTATCACCACATAGTCGCTTTTTGAAAGAATATAGTTTGTTCCGTAGTTCTTTGAGATGCCTCCGAGGAAGGCGTTGCAGTCTATATGGCTCTGGTGGAGGATATGTGCGCAGATGGTGGATGTTGTGGTTTTGCCGTGAGTGCCAGCCACGCAAAGTCCCTTATGGGTGCGGGTGAGTGCTCCGAGCACCTGTGCACGCTTTCTGATGTTGAAGTTGTGTTCGCGGAAGAAAACGAGTTCCTTATGGTCGGCGGGAATGGCTGGAGTATATACCACAAGGCATTTCTCCGGGCTCTTGCATACGTGGGGAATCTCGTCGATATTCTCCTCGTAGTGGATGAGCATGCCCTCCTTCTCCAGTTGGTGGGTAAGAGGCGTGGGAGTCTTGTCGTAGCCTGCCACAACGACGCCTTTGCTGAGGAAGTAGCGTGCTATTGCGCTCATGCCTATTCCTCCTGCTCCGATGAAATATACTGCATTTATGTCTTTAATATCCATTGTCGTAAGTGTTTGTCTGTGTCATGTTATCTGTTGTCGCCGATGTCTTTTCCTGCCAGCTTGAGCACCTCGCGGGCAATGATCTCAGCCGAGTCGGGCAGGGCGAGCTTCTTGATGTTGAGGCAGAGGCTCTTGAGCTTACCTGGACTGGCCACGGTCTCGAGGGCGAGGTCGAGCAGTTCGTTTGGAGCAACGGCGTCTTTCATTATCATGGCAGCCTGGCGGTTAACGAGCGCCATGGCGTTTTTCGTCTGGTGGTCTTCAGCCACATTGGGCGAAGGCACGAGGATGACTGGCTTGCCAAGGAGGCAGAACTCTGAGATGCTGCTTGCTCCAGCACGGCTGATGACGAGGTCGGCAGCCTTGTAAGCCTTTCCCATGTCGCTGATGAAGTCGGTGACGAGAAGGTTGGGGATGGGCTCCATGGTGTCAATCTGTTCACGAATCTTCGCGTTGTAGTATTTACCCGTCTGCCATATTATCTGCACGTCAGAGTTGCGCACGGTGTCGAGGCGGCGTAGGATGCTCTCGTTGATTGTGCGTGCGCCAAGGCTACCGCCGACGAAGAGTACGGTCTTCTTCTCCGGGTCGAAGCCGAAGCTTCGCACGGCATCTTCGTGGCTGATGGCTGTGTCGATGAGATTCTGTCTCACAGGATTGCCCGTTTTGATAATCTTCTCGGCGGGAAAGAAACGCTCCATGCCGTCGTAAGCCACGCACACTGCCGACGCTTTTTTAGCCAAGTGCTTGTTGGTGACACCGGCGTAGGAGTTTTGCTCCTGTATCAGACAGGGGATGCCCATGGCGGCTGCAGCATCGAGGGTAGCGCCGCTGGCATATCCGCCTACTCCCACTGCCACGTCTGGGTTGAACTCGCGCACAATCTTCTTCACCATCATCAGACTCTTGATATAGTCGATGGCTACGCCTACATTCTTCGGCGACCACAGCGGACGGATGAGACCTCTTACGGGCAATCCCTTGATCTCGTATCCTGCCTGTGGCACCCTTTGCATCTCCATTCGTCCCTTGGCGCCCACAAAGAGGATCTTCGCATCTGGTCTTGCGGCCTTGATGGCGTTGGCTATGGAGACAGCTGGGAAGATATGCCCTCCCGTTCCTCCTCCGCTGATGATGACTTTTATGCTCTCACTCATATTCGTGTTATGTTTTAATGTGCAAAATTACAAATTTTTTGTCGGATATAGCCCCAGTGAAGGGATTTTTTTTCCATTTTAAGTCAATTGCTTGACATTTACGGCATTTTCAAGTCGTTTTTTCGCCGAACGGCTGACGCTGAGCAGAATGCCTATATACGCTCCGTTGATGATACATGACGTTCCACCCTTGCTTATCAGCGGCAGAGGCTGTCCGGTGACGGGCGCCAATCCTACCGCCACCATCATGTTGAACGTAGCCTGAACCACAAAGAGCAGTGCGATGCCCATGGCGAGAAACGCCGGGAAGTTGTTCTCACACTGGTTGGCTATGCGTGCGGTGCGGAAGAGCAGAACGATATATAGAAACACCACGAGCGACGAGCCTATGATGCCCATCTCCTCGATGATGATGGCATAGATGAAGTCAGAGAAAGCCTGTGAGAGGAAGTCGCGTTCCTCGGAGTTGCCCGGTCCCTTGCCGATGATATTGCTCGACACGATGGCGATATTCGCGTGCGCGACTTGCGCGTCTTTGTCGAGGTCGTATTCCTTAGGGTCGTCAGTCTTGGGATTGAGGAACTTGCGTATGCGTCCCTTCCACGTGCCCGTACGTTGAAGCCTGGTGATCGGCGCCTTCTGCGTTAGGTCCATTGTCTCGGTCTTGGTGAGATTGCTGTCATCTTCCTTTGGCTCGTCTGTACTGCGTAGCATGACGATGCCCACAAAGAGGGCGACGGGAATAGTGACTACTGCCATCAGTTTGCCCAACTGCTTTAACGGCACACGGCCGATGAACATCATGAGGAAGATTACGATACACAAAAGTCCTGCAGTTGAAAGGTTTTCCTTGCCTATGAGTGCGGCGAAGGGAATGAGCGGGATGAGTATGTAGCGCATCGCCTTCTTGTCCGTGATACCACGGTCGGTCTGCATGGCCGACAGAATCTGTGCCGTGGCGAGCACCATCGTCCCCTTAGCTATCTCCGACGGCTGGAACGTTAGTCCGCCTACTCCTATCACGCGGTTGGCACCGTTGATGGTCTCGCCCGCCACCAGCACCCAGAAGAGCGTGAATACCGAGATGAATATCATGAACGGCGTGAACAGCTTGAAATACCGGCATGGGATCATTCCCACCACAACGGCAAATACTATTCCCATAAAGATGGTGCCGGCATGCTTGAAGATGGGCGAGAAGAAGCTACTTTTGTTGAACGTAAGGGTGCTTGAGGCACTGAACACCTCGACAATGCTTATTATGCAGAGCATAAAAAACACTATCCAGATGACCTTGTCGCCACCGAAAAGTTTTCCTATTAATTTCTTTTTTGACATCTAACTACTTCTCTTTTTTTCGTTTCTTTTTTGAGGAACATCATGTCGTGACCGAACCTTATAGACTCCTCACGAACGACTTAAACTGTTCGCCGCGGTCTTCCATATTCTTGAAGAGGTCGAAGCTGGCGCAACATGGACTGAGCAGCACAGTATCGCCCTCCTCAGCCAGTTCGTAGCACGCCTTCACGCAGTCGGCCATGGAATGGGTGTCGCGCACTGGGATACCGAAGCCGTCGAAGAAGTTGTGAAGCTTGGTGTTGTCGGCACCGAGATACACGAGAGCCCTGCACTTTTCCTTCACCAGTTCGGTGATGGCGTTGTAGTCGTTGCCCTTGTCCTTGCCGCCGAGAATGAGCACCACCTTGGTGTTCATACTTTCGAGCGCATACCA
>CALZAP010000182.1 GCA_945614335.1 uncultured Prevotella sp. | reverse complement strand
TATCTCGACATCACAGCAAGCTTTGAGGGAAGAAAGACATTCACCGAAATGGTCACAAGAGTGGCAAAGGAAATAAACATCCCGTTTACCGTAGGTGGAGGCATAAACGAAATAGCCGACGTGGAAAGGCTTCTGTATGCAGGTGCCGACAAGGTGAGCGTAAACAGTGCAGCCATACGTCGCCCGGAGCTTATTGACGAAATAACAAAACGATTCGGAAGCCAAGTGTGCGTCTGCGCCATCGACGCCAGACTCGACAGCGACGGATGGCACTGCTACCTGAAAGGGGGAAGGGAACGAACGGAAAGAGGGCTGTTTGAATGGGCTCATGAGGCTCAGGAACGCGGTGCGGGCGAGATTCTCTTCACCAGCATGAACCACGACGGAGTGAAAGACGGTTATGCCAACGAGGCTCTTGCCCTTCTTGCCGACAACCTCACCATTCCGGTGATAGCAAGCGGCGGAGCTGGAAAAAAAGAACACTTCCGCGACGCATTCACTAAAGGCCACGCCGACGCCGCACTGGCTGCCAGCGTGTTCCATTTCGGAGAAATACCAATCCCCGAACTCAAACAATATCTTAGGAATGAAGGCATAAACGTCAGAATATGACATCGGGCCACATTCAATACTTGAATAAAAAAAAATAAAAACATAATATGAATATCGATTTCGAAAAAATGGGCGGCCTCGTCCCCGCCATCATTCAAGACGCTACTACAAAGACCGTCTTGATGTTAGGATACATGAACAAGGAAGCCTTCGACAAAACTGTCGAAACAAAAAAAGTGACTTTCTACAGCCGCTCCAGACAGTGTCTATGGACAAAGGGAGAGACATCGGGCAACTTCCTTGAACTGGTGGACATAAAGGTGGACTGCGACAACGACACTCTTCTGGTGAAGGCAAACCCCATAGGACCGACATGCCACACCGGCAACGACACTTGCTGGGGCGAGAAAAACGAGAAAAACCCTCTGCTCTTCCTTACTTACCTTCAGGACTTCATAAACCGACGTCACGAGGAAATGCCGGAAGGAAGCTACACCACATCGCTATTCAAGGACGGACTGAACAGAATGGCACAGAAAGTGGGCGAAGAAGCTCTCGAAGCTGTAATTGAAGCATGCAACGGAACCAACGAACGACTCGTATACGAGGGCTCGGACATGATATATCACCTTATCGTTCTGCTTACAAGCAAAGGACTCAGAATTGAGGACCTCGCAAGGGAACTGCAGGTGAGACACGACCCTAACTGGCATAAGCATTAACAACTACAATCAGGTAAGGTAATGGCAATGTTGATAGAATACAAATGCGTAAATGTTAACCAGACCGACGGAAAGGATATTCTGTCGGCTGTCGATTTCACGGTGAATGAAGGGGAGTTCATTTACCTCATTGGACGTGTGGGAACTGGAAAAAGCTCACTACTGAAAACAATGTATTTCGAACTTGACGTGGAAAAAGCGGAAAAGGCCTTGGTTTTCAACTGCGACATCACAACATTGAAAAGAAAACATGTACCTGCCCTTAGAAGGCAGATGGGAATAATATTCCAGGATTTCCAACTGCTCTCGGACAGAAGCGTAAGGAAAAATCTCGAATTCGTACTGAAAGCCACTGGATGGAAAAAGAAAACCGAGATTGAAAACAGAATAAAAGAGGTGCTGGCTGAAGTGGGTATGGAGGAAAAAATAGACAACATGCCATACGAGCTCTCTGGAGGCGAACAGCAACGTATAGCCATAGCCCGAGCCATTCTTAACAAGCCGAAAATCATTATTGCGGATGAGCCTACTGGCAATCTCGACCCGGAAACGGCAGAAAACATCATAAGACTGCTCAGGAATATCTCACAGACCGGCACGTCGGTGGTAATGAGCACACACAACCTGCCACTGCTGGACAAATATCCAGGAATCGTATACCGTTGTGCAGATGGACGACTTGAGGAAGTGACCAACGACTTCAACAAGATAAAAATGGAATTCGACTGAACAAATTCAGACGATAGCGATATATTTATTTTTTTTAACAGCAAACTAAAAGAACAAGAATATGAAAGTAATGAAATTCGGAGGCACGTCGGTAGGTACTCCTGCAAGAATGAAAGACGTGACAAAACTCGTGACATCATCAGGCGAGCCTGTATTTGTAGTTTTCTCGGCAATGTCCGGTACAACAAACTCACTTGTGGAAATATCAAACTATCTCTACAAGAAAAACCCGGAAGGAGCCAATGAGGTAATCAATAAACTCGAGGAGAAATACATGCAGCATGTGGAGGAACTCTACTCTACACAGGAATGGAAAGACAACACACGCAAGCTACTGACAGACGTATTCAAATATCTCAGGTCGTTCACAAAGGAACTCTTCACAAGCTTCGAGGAGAAAAGCATCGTGGCACAGGGCGAGATAATGAGTACAAACATGATAGCAAACTACATGAAGGAACAGGGCATCAATGCAACGCTTTTGTCGGCACTTGACTTTATGAGAACCGACAAGAACGCCGAGCCCGACCCATCATACATAAAAGATAAGCTCACAGCTATTCTCGACGAGAACAAAGGCTCACAAGTATATATCACACAGGGCTTTATATGCAGAAACGCTTATGGGGAAATTGACAATCTGCAAAGAGGAGGAAGCGATTACAGCGCATCGCTAATCGGTGCGGCCATCAACGCGGAAGAGATACAGATATGGACCGACATCGACGGTATGCACAACAACGACCCACGAGTAGTGGAGAAGACGGAGCCTGTTCACCAGCTGCACTTTGAAGAAGCTGCCGAGCTCGCTTATTTCGGAGCAAAAATCCTACACCCAACATGCGTGCAGCCTGCTAAGTTCGCCGGAATTCCCGTCAGACTGCTGAACACCATGGACCCGAAAGCTGAGGGCACAACAATCAGCAACTTTACTGAGCGCGGAAAAATAAAGGCTGTAGCAGCAAAGGACAATATCACTGCCATAAAGATAAAGAGCAGCCGAATGTTGCTCGCTACGGGATTCCTGCGTAAGGTGTTCGAAATCTTCGAAAGCTACCAGACTGCAATCGACATGGTATGTACGTCGGAGGTGGGAGTGTCGATGAGTATCGACAACCCAAGCAGACTGAACGAAATCGTGGACGAACTGAAGAAATATGGTACTGTGACCGTTGACAACGACATGTGTATCATCTGCGTCGTGGGCGACCTCGACTGGAGCAATGTGGGATTTGAGACACTTGCCACTGAGGCTATGAAGAACATTCCCGTACGCATGATTTCTTACGGAGGAAGCAACTACAACATCTCGTTCCTCATCAAGGAGAAAGACAAGAAGCGCGCTCTGCAAAGCCTCAGCGACACGCTGTTTAATGCATAAGAATATCCAACCAATACAAACAAAAAAAGACAAAAACATGAAAGGTAATTTCCCGGTAGAAAAGTTCCAGTCAATAAGGACTCCCTTCTACTACTATGACACAGAATTGCTGCGAAAGACATTGCGCAACATCAACGAAGAGGCAGGCAAACACGAGAATTTCGTGGTTCACTATGCAGTGAAGGCTAATGCAAACCCCACCCTACTCCGCATCATCAGAGAGGCGGGACTTGGCGTCGACTGCGTAAGCGGTGGAGAGATAGAAGCTGCAATAAAGGCTGGTTTCAAACCATCGGGCATCGTTTATGCCGGGGTGGGCAAAAGCGACTGGGAAATAAATCTCAGTCTCGACAACGACATCTTTTGCTTCAATGTTGAAAGCCTCGCCGAACTGGAAGTCATAAACGAACTTGCCGCTGAAAAAGGGAAAAAGGCTCGTGTGGCATTCCGCATCAATCCGAATGTGGGTGCCCACACTCACGCCAACATCACAACAGGATTGGCTGAAAACAAATTCGGCATTGCAATGAGAGACATGATTCCTGTGATAAGAAAAGCGGAAGCGATGGACAACGTGGAGTTCATTGGACTTCACTTCCATATCGGGTCGCAAATTCTTGACATGGGTGACTTCATTGCCCTATGCAATCGCATTAACGAACTGCAGAAAGAACTTGAAAGAGAACACATTAAGGTTGAAAACATTAATGTGGGCGGTGGACTTGGTATTGACTACGAACACCCAAACCGCGTCCCGGTGCCTGACTTCAAGTCGTTCTTCGACACATACAGCTGTCACCTCCACCTGCTGCCAGGTCAGAAGC
>CALZAP010000181.1 GCA_945614335.1 uncultured Prevotella sp. | reverse complement strand
CGGGTAAGGGATGCAACGGCGACGTTTACCTGTTCCGCCTTGCCGACACTTACCTTCTCCGTGCTGAGGCCCGCTTCTACAAGGGCGACGTGACGGGTGCCGCACAGGACGTAAATGCAGTGCGTCAGCGTGCCAACGCCAAGAAGATGTACACCACAGTGACCATCGGCGACATCATGGACGAGCGTGCACGTGAGCTTTACCTCGAGGAGTTCCGTCAGGCTGAGCTTTGCCGCGTGTCATGGTGCTTGGCAAAGAGCGGACGTCCTGACGAGTGGGGCGAGACATACGACCTCAATACTTGGGACAAGCAGGAAGGCACCGACCTCAGCGGCGGTAGCTACTGGTACAAGCGTTGTACACGCTACAACGTGTTCAACCAGCCTTACGGCAAGGGAGCACAGGGTAGCCAGACCTTCGAGTACAAGGTGAACAAGCACAACCTCTTCTGGCCGGTTCCAAACTCTGCCATCACCGCCAACAACAAGGGCACACTCCGCCAGAACTACGGTTACGACGGCTATGATGCCAACATCGAAATGTGGACCAACTGGGAGGATGCCGACGCTGATCAGTAATTGAAACGATAAAGAGGGTCGAGGAGTGTGGAGAGAATAAGGCATTTTGCTGACTAAATTTTATTATCAACGTTATTCATACTCATCTCTCCACACCTCCTTCACCCTCTTTAACTATAAGTCCCCATCTGGTCCATAAAAGGAACATGATGGGGACTTTTCATTTTTTTCTCTGTTTTTCTTGGTGATTATCCGGAAATGGAGTATATTTGCACATTATTATATTATATAATTATGAAAAGACTGACTACAATTGTGGCAGCGCTCCTCGTGCTGCTCGCTCCGGCACTCGGGGCAAAGAAAGCGAAAAAAACGGTCGAGACCGACCGACAGTACTGGTGCCGACTCGCCTACAATATGGCACAGCCGGTGCTCGAGAACATGGCAAAGGGCGAACTGCAGAAAAACATGCAGACGGAGTTCAGCCCTTCCTTCGACTCACGCGACAAGAGAGTGGTTTATATGGAGACCTTCGGACGACTCATGGCGGGCATTGCCCCATGGCTCACCCTGCCCGACGACGACACTCCAGAGGGACAACAGCGCCGACAGCTGCGCGAGTGGGCTTTGGCCAGCTATAAGAACAGCGTTGACCCCAAGTCGGGCGACTACCTCTGCTGGGGCGTGGCAGGACAGAACCTTGTCGATGCTGCCTACATTGCCGAGAGCTTCCTGCGTGCCTACGACCAACTATGGGTTCCGCTCGACGATGTTACAAAGCAACGCTACATAAAGGAGTTTCAGAAGCTACGCTCCATAGACCCTCCTTACACCAACTGGTTCCTCTTCTCGTCCACTATAGAGAGTTTCTTGGCAAAGGCAGGAGCACAGTACGACGAGTTCCGCGTGAACACCGCCTGCCGAAAGGTGGAAGAGTGGTATGTGGGCGACGGATGGTATGCCGACGGCCCTGTGTTTGCCTTCGACTACTACACAAGCTATGTGTTCCACGCCATGTATCTTGAGACGCTGCAGGCCATGGTAGATGCCAAGGCAAACACACGCATCGACTACAAGAAATACCACGACCGCGCCCTGAAGCGTGCACAGAAGTTCTCTATCATTCTCGAGCGTTTCATCTCGCCGGAAGGCACCTTCCCTGTTATAGGTCGTTCAACGCCTTACCGCCTTGCAGCCATGCAGCCATTGGCCCTGATGGCTTGGTACCAGAAGTTGCCAAAGGACCTGAGCAACGGACAGGTGCGCGCTGCTTTGACAAAGGTTATGCACCGCATGTTCGACATCCAGCAGAACTACAACGAGGGCGGCTACCTCACCATCGGCTTCTGCGGCTCGCAGCCCGAAACAGCCGACTGGTACACCAACAACGGCTCGCTCTACATGACCTCCCTGGCTTTCATGCCTCTCGGCCTCCCCGCCGACCACGACTTCTGGACATGTCCTGACGAGCCTTGGACACAAGTGAAGGCATGGGGCGGACAGGCGTTCCCGAAGGACCATCGTTGGGCTGATGATATTCAGACAAAGGACAAGTGGTGATGAGAATAGAGTACTCCCGAAAGTTGAGTTAGAAGAATTATTCTTAATCAAGTAAAAGTGTAGTTTTTACACATAAAAGACCATAATACCCAAGTATTATGGTTTTTTTTGTACCTTTGCACCCAAAAAGAAAACACAACGCCCCATGGATAACGTTTCAGTAAAGAAAAACCTCTATCGGCTCACGCTGCCCATCTTCATCGACATCGCCCTCGTGATGCTTCTCGGAGCAGTAGACACCGTAATGCTCTCGCGCTACAGCGACAATGCTGTTGCGGCAGTAGGACTCGACAACCAGCTCATCTCGTTTGTCTTTCTCATCTACCAGTTTGTGTCGATGGGAGCCGCCATACTCTGCGCCCAATACTATGGTGCAGGCTATCGCACTCGCTTCATGCAGATAGTGGGCATAGCAGTGGTTGTCAACACATTGCTCGGCTTATCGGTCAGCTGCGCCCTATGGCTATGGGCAGAACCCATACTCACAGCCTTCGGTCTTAGGGAGAACCTCATGGCCGACGGAGTACGCTATCTTGAGATAGCCGGTTCGCTGTCGTTCTTGCAGGC
Source organism: uncultured Prevotella sp. (assembly GCA_945614335.1). Lineage (GTDB taxonomy): Bacteria > Bacteroidota > Bacteroidia > Bacteroidales > Bacteroidaceae > Prevotella. The sequence goes on along the minus strand of CALZAP010000181.1, from coordinate 1,565 downwards.
CATCTCGCTCACTTTCAGCGCCTCACTGCGCTCCACGGGCAAGACCATAAAGCCCATGATGTCCACCGTGGCTGTAAACATACTGAACATTCTCGGCAACTACGCCCTTATCTTCGGTCACTGGGGACTTCCCGCCATGGGCGTTGAAGGAGCGGCATGGGCAACGGCAGGCAGCCGCCTCGCATCGGCAGTCATCCTCGCCTGTTTCATGACAGGAGTATGGCGCACGTCGGTGAAGGAGAAGAAGTCTCTCGACCTCACTCCCCGCGGCATTGTTTTCCACACTCTCCGTGCCTCCTATTTCGTCATCAGCCTTCCGTTCAAGGTAGTGTTTCGTTCGGCTTCAGCCGCCCGTAGCGTAATGTCGTCCTATCGCCGCTACTTCAGCCCCTTCCCTTGGCAAGAGATGAAAAACCTCTTCCACATAGGCATCCCCGCCATGAGTGAGGAGATGTCATATTCACTGTCGCAGATAGTCATCACCTATTTCATAAACCAGCTAAGCACCGAAGCCCTCACCACCAAGGTATATTGCACCACCACCATCACCTTTGTCATCCTTTTCAGCGTTAGCATCGTACAGGGAGGCGACATCCTTGTCGGTCACTATATAGGCCAGTTGCGCTATCGTGCAGCCTATATCCTTGGCAACTATGTCTACCGTGTGGCAACTATCCTCACGCTAATTGTGGCAGCCGTTCTTGCGGCAGGTGGACACGTGCTTCTCACTTTCCTCACCGACAACGCCTATATCATCACCACCGGCACATGGATATTCTTTATCGACTTTTTCCTGAGTTATGGCCGTGTGAAAAACATCTTTGCCTGCGGCACCCTTCGAGCCACAGGCGATGCCATCTATCCCGTGTGCGTGGGTGTTATCTGTCAGTGGTCGGTAGCGGTAGGCGTAGCCTGGCTTCTTGGCATTCCCTGCGGTTTCGGTTTGCTCGGCATTTGGTTCGCCTTCTGTCTCGACGAAAATCTCCGCGGCATCATCCTCATGCGCCGTTGGCATTCGCTGAAATGGCGAGGCAAGGCCTTCGTGTAGGATAAGTGGCAAACCTTCTTTATGTGTGATTATGACATAAAGTCCAAAAACAAGCGAACCTGGCGGAAATCATACTGGACGTAGTAGATAACCACCAGGTTCAATTCATTTATTTTTTAAGTCTCACACCTAACTCTCAGTTAGAAGTACACATTGGCACCCATGCAGCTTGTCACTCCGAGAGTAGTAGCTATCGCCGTAGCGATTGACACTATGAGCTGAAGTATCAGCTTCCAAGTATTTTTTGTATTCGTTGTACTCATAATCGTAAAATTTTAAAAGTTAATAATTTTTGGAGGGTGGAGGGTGGAGGGAAGAGGGTAGAGATATGAACCGAGCCGGCTAAAGGAATTAAAAATTAAAAAATTAAAATTCACTCTGGGCTTGCCCGGTATCTCAACTCCTCTCCTAAGATAGGAGAGGTGCCCCATAGGGGCAGAGAGGTATGAACCGCCTAAAGGAATTAAAAATTAAAGTTTATCTGAGGCAGCTGTCACAGACCCCCTCCCCCCGCTGG
>CALZAP010000180.1 GCA_945614335.1 uncultured Prevotella sp. | reverse complement strand
TCTCCTCACTCCACTCTCCTTTGGATTAAATATTCCTTGATTCTATTTCCTTATTAATCTGGTCTATTTTCTCGTCGGTGAGTTCATACTTGGAGATGATGAAGATGGCGAGAAGGAGAAGGGCGGCGGGGAGCACGCACACCAACCACAGTATACCTTCCTCAGCCAGCGGTGACTGTGTGACCACCTTCGGGTCGTATGCCACATAAGCGAGGATGGCTGGAGCTACGACACTGCCTAAGGTCATACCGGCCTTAAAGAAAATGCCGGTCAGGGCGTTCACAATACCCGCAATACGCTTGCCGCTGACATATTCGCCATAGGAAATCACCTCCGGCACGAGCGCCCACATGTAGCCTGTAGCCACAATCACACCGGTAGACTTGATGAACTGTGCGATATATACGTAAGTCATGCTTGGATTTTCCATCTTTGCCACCATATATAATATAGCCATACCGACGATGGCCACGGTGAGGAAGATGTAGAACATGTTTTTCTTGCCAACCGCCTTCTTTATCATTGGCACCAAAGGCATGAAGATGAACGAGGGAGCAGAGCCAAGACCCATGAATATCGAGAGCTGCTCAGGCGAGCCGTGCATGTTGCTGTTGATGAAATATGCACCTGCAGCATTGCCTATCGACATCATGGCAAAGGCTGTGATGAAGAAGAAGGCAATAACACGGAGGGGACGGTTGTGGAAAAACTCCATCCAAAGGTCGCTCACCTTCACGTTGGCGCTTTCCTCTGCACTCATCACCACTTTCTCCTTACACTGTGAGAAGCAGAACAGAAGCAGCACAAGACCTACGATGGCATAGATGGTCATAGTGATAAACCATGCGCCAGGGTCTTTGGGAAGTCCCTCCGCCTTGTCGTCGGTGAAATATGCGATAAGAAGAGGCAATCCTGATCCTACGGCAAGACCGCCGCAGTTTGCCATGAACATACGTACAGAGGTGAGAATCGTAATCTCGTCGGTGTCGCGGGTAAGCGAAGAGTTCAACGCTCCATATGGCACATTAATAAATGTATAAAGGAGTGTCATGGCTATATACGTCACGTAGGCGTACAGCAGCGAGGGAGCAAAGCCGTTCCAGAAGCAGAGGATGGCAAAGCCGGACAATGGTATGCCCACGAATACAAGGTAAGCACGATATTTGCCAAGTCGCGGGTTGTTCTTGTCAATCAAGGCTCCCACGATAGGGTCCCAAATGACATTAGCCACGTTGCCTACAGTAAACATCACCGACACGTCAACGGCATCGAGTCCGTAGATGTCGGTGTAAAAGAACAACAGATACATACATGTTGTCTGGAAAATGAGGTTTTGGGCCAAGTCGCCCGAGCCGAAGCCTATGCGTTGTAGCCACGACAATTTGTAGAATCCCTTGGATTCTCCTAAGTTGTTTTCAGTCATCACCATATTATATTAAAGTTATTTTGTTTCAAGTTAATGTTTCGCATAATTTATAATCCGGACAATGGCCTTAGCGTTATTGAGTACACGATATTAAGTTGGGGCTCTTATTTTTCAGTTACCCCCGGCGCAACTTCTCCCGAAGTAGCGACGGGGGGCAAACCGAAACAAACTAACCTTAACTTAAAAAACGTGTTGCTATGAAACATTGTATCTTTTATATTGGGTGCCACCTGGCTACCTCAATACCATTACGGATTGAATTTCGATGCAAAGGTAAGGCAAATTCCCGATACTTTAATCGAAAAATGTTACTATTATATTTCTATTTGTTTCATATTGCACAAAAAACACGTTTTTTAACACGACATGTAACAAAAATAAGGCTCTTATGATACACAAACAGGATACAAAACAAAAAAATGACACCTTTTTCTTGGTATTTCGCAAACTTTGATGTATCTTTGCAACACAAAAACAACCTAACTGATGAACAAGACATCTTTTTATATGCGACTTCACTTTATTATAATATTCATGATATGCATGGCAACATGCAACAAGACCAAAGCCGACGAAGGCAGACTGTTCACTTCCGACGAACTGACAAGCAGCTCGGTCAACTGCGTGACACAAGACAAACTCGGATTCATCTGGGTAGGTACGGAAGACGGACTGAACAAGTTCGACGGCTACCGCTTTGAGCATTTCTATAGCAAGAGCAAAGACAACACCACCATTTCCGACAACAATATCACAACCATCCACGTGGACCGTAAAGGGCAACTGTGGGTGGGGACAAGCTGCGGACTGTCAAGATTTGACTATCACAACTCGACATTCACAAGATACAAATTCCCTGGCACCTTAACACCAAGGGTTACGGCCATTGCTGAAAACGAGGGCGCACTACTCATAGGAACCGCCGGCTACGGACTGTTTTGCATAAGCGATGGAAGCGACAAGGTGGTCTCGGTAACAGGCCAGCCGAAATCTTCGGAAGAAGACTATTTCAGCAGAATTTACATCGACCAAAAGGGATGGCTCTGGCGAGGAAGCCATAAGGAGGGAATAACACGATACTTGATGGACAAAAACTACAAGACAATAAAAAAACAGAAATTCCACATGCCCTATGGCGGTACGGTGTGCTTCCTGAGAAAAGACAAATACACCACACTTATCGTAGGGCTCCACGGCATAATGAGCTTCGACACAAGAACAGGCAAGATGGAAAACCCGGGATATGACCTCTCGGCACTTAACGACAACGTGTCGATAAGAAACGCAAGGTTTGACAATCATGGCAACCTGTATATTTGCACCGCAGGCAACGGCCTGATGAAGATTGCCAAGGGCTCAAGACTGCTCACAAAGGCATTCAACGACAATATCCTGTCTACAGCCAACGCCAACGCGGTGTATGTGGACAAGAACGAGAACATCTGGACCACATGCTACAACAAAGGTCTCTACAAGATAAGCAACAAAAAGGCGCCATTCTCTTTCTGGAGCCTTACCACACAGGACATAAAGTCGGGAAGCGCACTGTCGTCGCTCACAACGGGAAACGACGGGAACATCTGGTGTACGATACAAAACAACGGGCTTTACGTGTTCAACAAACAAGGCAAACTCCTCTCCCACCCTAATTCGCCAATGGGGACAAGCCTCGTGTATTGCGACCGACAAGGACACTACTGGCTCTGCACAGAAAAGTCGATCTACAACTATAGCCCTTCCACAGGACAGGCGACAAAGCTGGCCGACCTCGACGGATGGGGAATCAACTGCATGGCGGACGACATGCAGGGCAACCTCTACGTGTCCATTTTCGGCAAAGGCCTTTGGGTGTATGACATGTCAACAGGCAAGTCGCGCACTTACTCCATGAACGAACAGGCCAACAGCGACAACTACCTTTGGAACGACTGGATAATGGCCATGAAGCTCGACAGCAGCGGCATGCTGTGGATAGGCACGGCTAAAGGCGTATCCTGTTACGACACGAAGAAACAGAAATTCAAAAAGTATAAGGACGGATGCCTGCTCCCAAACGTATACTGCAACTCATTTGCGGAAGACCCGAAAGGAAACATCTATGTTGGCACTAACAACGGCCTATACAAGCACACCAAACATACAGGCAACATAGAACTCGTAGAACCGTCGGCTGAACTCGAGGGAAGAACCATAAAAAGCATTGTGGCTGAAAACAACGACAAGATATGGCTCGGAACATCAAACGGCATCTGGTTTTATGATGCGAAAAAACACGAGATGTACAGCTTCATTCATGGCTTCGGACTGAAAGCAAGGGAATACAGGGCTGGCATGGCATTGATGACACAGGAAGGCAACATCGTGTTTGGAGCCAACGAGGGACTGACCGCGTTCAGGCCTTCGGAGCTGAACCACAACAGCATACATCTCGGCGAAGTGTTCCTCACGGGATTCTTTATGGACGGCAAGTCATGCGACTGTCTCCAAGACCGATTCACCATTCCCTATGAAGAAAAGCTCTTCACGATGCAATTCTCACTGCTCGACTACAGGAACACAGAAAACATTACTTTCGAATACCGCCTCAACTACAATCACGCATGGACAAAGGTGGAGGAAGGAAGCAACTCGATAGTGTTCAACCGCATGATGCCGGGAAAATACCAGCTCGAAGTGAGGGCAGTGTGCAACGGAGCCGTATCGGAAAAGAACAAGACGCTCACTCTCGTGGTGGAGCATCCATGGTATGCCACCAACACCGCATACCTTATATATATATTAATAGC
>CALZAP010000179.1 GCA_945614335.1 uncultured Prevotella sp. | reverse complement strand
ATGCGCGACCTCGACGACGACTACTATGAGTTTGACGAGAAAAACTACTGTCTTGTGGGACGCCGCCGCCATAATGTCTACCAGCTCGGCGACCCTGTGCGCATCAGGGTGGCTGGTGCAAACGTGGAGCGAAAGCAGTTGGACTTTACACTTGAGAAGAAATGATAAGGTATACACGAAAGGAGGAACTGTGGAACTCATGGTCGCACGCGGCTGGAATAGTGATGGGCGTGGCTGTGGGTTCCATATTCCTTTACCTGTGTTTTAAGGGCGATAACCCTTGGGCCCGCACGGGAGTGATACTCTACCTCTTCGGCATGCTCGCCTCGTATGCGGCCTCGACGGCATATCATGCCACGAGAATGAGGAGCAAATGGAAGGAAAGGCTGAGGAAGTGGGACCATGCCGCCATCTACTGGCATATTGCAGGCTCTTACTCTCCGCTCACACTCGTGGCCTTGCGGCAGGAGGGCTATTGGGGGTGGAGCCTCTTCTGCTTTGTGTGGCTCTGCGCCATAGCGGGCACTGTGGTGAGCTTCAGGAAACTGAAGGAGCACAGCAACTTGGAGACGTTTTGCTTTGTGGGTATGGGACTTTCGGTGCTTGTGGCTTTCAAGCCTCTCATCGACAGCGTGAGCACTGCGGCAGTGTCGTGGATAATTGCCGAGGGTGTGATGTATATCACGGGAGCCGTGTTCTACAGTCTCAACCGCCGCCGCTTCATGCACTCGGTGTTTCACTTCTTCGTGCTTGCAGGCAGCATCTGCCATATAGTGGCGGTGTGGGATGTGTTGATGGAGTATATTTAATTCAAGGAGTTAAGGAGTTAAGGAGTTAAGGAGTTAGGGAGTTAGGGAGTTAAGGAGTTAGGGAGTTAAGGAGTTAGGGAGTTAAGGAGTTAAGGAGTTAAGGAGTTAGGGAGTTAAGGAGTTAAGGAGTTAGGGAGTTAAGGAGTTAGGGAGTTAAAAGGGAGTTAGGAAGGAGTTAAAAGGGAGTTAAAAGGCCAATAGTAAAAGCCAGGCTTGAACATACGTCCTTAACTTCCCCGCTTGCGAAAGTTGAGTAAAAAAAAGAAAGAGGCGAATCTCACGACTTGCCCCTTTCTAAAAAAAAAATTTTATTGTGTTATGACAAAATTTACAATTCGTCTTTTTGACCTAAGACATTGCGGAAATTAGAGATTAGGATTAATCTCGTTCCACTTGTCTACTGGAGGTACAATGTTCAATGTTACAAGTTCGTCACGCATCTTGCAGAGGTGAGCGTAGCTTGCGTCGAGCAGAGCCATTTCCTCAGCAGTGCCTTCCGGCATCTTGTAAGAGCAGCCGTTGGTGTCGAGAGTGGTGTCCATGGCCATCATGATGTTCTGGTACTTCTCGTTCTTCACGTATGTACCTGCAGGCCATGCGAAAGGCTCGCCGCCCATGACGGCACGAATCATCTCAACAGAGCAGTAAGCCGGGCTCTGCCAAGAGCTGCGTCCGCGGAGCTGGATAATCTTGGCTCCACCCTGTACTACATCGTTGCGGAGCTTCTCCCACTCTTCCTGTGGCAGTGCGTCGGTACCGATGATTTCGCTCAGAGGCTTGCCCTGAATCTTCACCTTGCTGCCGAATACAGCCATCTGCTCGCCGTGACCGCCGAATGTGCGGCAACCGGTAACGTCGTCGCTCTTCACGCCAAACTTCTTGCAGAGCTCGCTGCGCAGGCGGGTAGAGTCGAGAGCTGCCAATGTGGTGACCTGAGAAGGTTTCAGACCAGAGTAGAGCAGGGTAACAAGACCGGTGAGGTCGGCAGGGTTGAAGATTACAACCACGTGCTTTACGTCGGGGCAGTATTTCTTGATGTTCTGACCCAGTTCCTCGGCTATCTTGCAGTTGCCGGCAAGGAGGTCCTCGCGTGTCATTCCGGCCTTGCGTGGAGCACCACCGGAAGAGATGATGTACTTAGCATCCTTGAAAGCCTCTGCAACGTCGGTTGTGGCGGTGAGGTTCACGCTGTCATATCCGCAGTGGAACATCTCTTCCATCACACCCTCCATACCAGGAGCATATACGTCGTAAAGACACACGTTGGGAGTCAGCTTCATAGTGAGAGCTGTCTGAACCATTGTTGAACCGATGGCGCCGCCGGCACCAACAATCACTAATTTGTCGTTAGTTAAAAATGCCATTTTATTTATTGTTTTAAAAAGTTTATGCCTTGTGTTATTGTGCTTGGGAATGCCGTCGTTGCCACAATCCCGCACTTTCAACTGCAAAGGTAGTAAAAAATACCTTATTGTGGTTATTTTTTATCTTTTTTTAATTCTTATTTCTCAGTTTTTATAGATTACTGCAATGTGGACTTTACAGAACTTGCCCCGTGCGTATTAAATAATGTATTAAATAACCTTATTCCCTTGGCTGTTACGAAAAAAAAAACTAACTTTGCACCCTCGTAACAACGGTCTTGTTGTTGCATAAAGAAAAATCGGGTTTAATGGATAATATCAGAAACGAATATGAAATAATGGCTCCGGTGGGGTCAAGGGAATGTCTGCAGGCTGCTATACAGGCTGGGGCCGACTCGGTATATTTCGGCATTGAGAGGCTGAACATGAGGGCTCACTCGGCTTCAACGTTCACCATCGACGACCTGCGCGACATTGCCGCCACATGTAAGGAGCACGGAATGAAATCGTATCTCACCGTCAACACCATCATCTACGGAGAGGACATTCCCCTGATGAGGGAAATAGTGGACGCAGCACACGAGGCGGGAATAACGGCGGTGATTGCAAGCGACGTGGCGGTGATGACATACTGCCGACAGGTGGGACAGGAAGTGCATCTGTCAACTCAGCTGAACATCAGCAATATCGAGGCTCTGAGGTTTTATGCACAGTTTGCCGACGTGGTGGTGCTGGCTCGTGAACTGAACATGGACCAGGTGGCGGAGATTTTCAGGCTTGCCGAGGAACAGGACATCTGCGGGCCAAGCGGCAAGCGCATCAGGATAGAGATGTTCTGCCACGGGGCGCTATGCATGGCCATAAGCGGCAAGTGCTACCTTAGCCTCGCCAATGCCGGACGGTCGGCAAACCGCGGGGAGTGTGTGCAAATATGCAGAAGGTCGTATCTCGTGACCGACAGAGAGACCGGCAACGAACTCGAGATTGACAACAAGTATGTGATGAGTCCGAAAGACCTGAAGACCATTCGCTTCATCGACCGGCTGATGAACGCCGGGGTGAGGGTGTTTAAGATAGAAGGAAGGGCTCGCGGACCGGAATATGTCTACACGGTGGTGAAATGCTATAAGGAAGCCATACAAAGCGTGATTGACGGCAACTTCACCGAGGAGAAGAAAGACCAGTGGGACGAAAGGCTCGCCACGGTGTTCAACCGCGGATTCTGGGACGGTTACTATCAGGGACAGCTGCTTGGGGAGTGGAACAAGCACTACGGCTCGTGTGCCACTGAAAGAAAGGTGTACATAGGTCGCGGCGTGAAATATTTCAGCAAGCTCGGAGTGGCGGAGTTTACAGTGGATGCGGCAGACTTCAAACTCGGCGACAAACTGCTCATCACGGGACCTACAACAGGAGTGATGTATGTGGACGCAACAGAGATACGCCTCGAACTGGAACCGGTGGACAAGGCTCCGAAAGGCACTCATGTGTCGATACCGGTGCCGGGAAAGATACGTCCAAGCGACAAATTGTTTAAATTGGAAAAACAGGAAGAACTATGACAATAAATGAAATTCAAGATGAAATAATCGAGGAGTTCTCAGGACTCGACGATTGGATGGACAAATACCAACTGCTCATCGACCTGGGCAACGAACAGGCTCCGCTCGACGAGAAGTACAAGACTGAAAGCAACCTTATCGACGGATGCCAAAGCCGAGTATGGCTTCAGTGTGACTATGAAGACGGAAAACTCGTGTTCACCGCCGAGAGCGACGCCCTGATAGTGAAGGGCATCGTGGCTCTGCTCATCAGGGTGCTCAGCGGTCACACTCCGAAGGAAATAGTGGAGGCAGACCTGTACTTCATCGACCAAATAGGACTCAAAGACCATCTGAGTCCAACAAGAAGCAACGGACTGCTCGCCATGATGAAGCAAATGAAAATGTATGCGGTGGGATACGGAGTTAAGAATTAAGAATTAAGAATTAAGAATTAAAGGGGACATACAACTTGTCAACTCGTCAACTTGTCAACTTGTCAACTTGTCAACTCGTCAACTTG
>CALZAP010000178.1 GCA_945614335.1 uncultured Prevotella sp. | reverse complement strand
GACACGCAGTCCAGAATGTGTGAATGACTCAATCTTCTGGTTTAGCATCGGGTCGGCAAGCGGAAGGCGCAGCTCGCGGCCCTGAGGTCCATAGAATCCTCCGCAGGCGATGGTGATGCCTATTACCATGTCGTCGCCGGCTATACGCTGTAGCAGTTCGTTGTCGTTGTCTACCACGTATGGTGCACAGAGCTGTGGATTCCAGTTTACGTGCTTGACAAATGCTTCCTCAAGCTGCAGGTCGCACACTTCGTTGCGACGGGCGTAGAAGTTGAGCAATCCGTCGAAGCCTATACTCTTCACCGAGGCTATATATGTGCCTGATGGAGTGTCAGGCTGCAGTCCGCCGCAAGTGCCTATACGCACTATGGTAAGGCTACGGCTGTTGTCGTGTTCCTCTCGCGTGGTGAAATCGATATTTGCAAGCGCGTCGAGTTCGTTTAGCACTATGTCGATATTGTCGCAACCTATACCGGTGCTCTGTACGGTTATGCGCTTGCCGTGGTATAAGCCCGTAATGGTATGGAACTCACGGTTGGATACTTCACACTCGATATCGGTGAAATGTGATGCAACGAGTTTTACACGTCCCGGGTCTCCCACGAGGATTACACGGTCGGCAAGGTGTTCCGGACGAAGATGGAGGTGGAACACGCTTCCGTCCTCATTGATGATGAGCTCCGACTCAGCGAAGCGTTTCTTTGTTTTCTGCATTGCGTATCTCTTTTTCCAGGTTGTTTGACTCTTGTTGTAGTTTTTCGAGCTCTGCCTCAAGGGAGAGTATCTCCTGACGTAGTGTGGCACGGTCGGACTCGTTGGCCTTGGCGTAGTAGGTGCGGTCGGTGTCGAGCCTTGTCGTGATGTCGCTGATCCTTGACTTCATCTCACAAAGGGAGTTGAAACGAGAGGCGTTGCCCTCGGCGCGGAACTGCGAAGGGGAATGATATACCATATTGTCGTTGATGACAAACGAAAGGCGTGAGGCAGATGACTTCTCCTCGCCTTCACTGCGGCTGATGGCAGACTGAAGGCGCTGCAAGGCTTTCTCGCGTTCGGTGCCGTCGCCCCATGTGGCGGAGATGGCGTCGAGGCGGGCGTAGCTTGAGAGTTGTTCAAAGTCGATGGAGGCATCGTAGGTCTCGCGCAGTTCGGTAGGCACGAAGGTGTAGATGCAGACTTTGCCGTCGGGTTGGTTGCGGTCGGTGGCAAACCATGCCAAGCGGTCGTATTCGTCGACAATGTAAAGGATGTCGTTGGAAGTGGAGCTGAACGGCATGCCCACTAATTCCGGGTTCAGGAACTTATTGTAGTCAGCACTGTAGCGGGTGACATAGAGGTCGAAGCCTCCGATGCCTTCATCGCTCTTTGCCGCGAAATAGAGCGTGGTGCCGTCGGCCATGACAAAGGGGTTGGCGAAAACGGTTTTCTCTCCAAGCGTTTCAAGTCCTTCAAGCATGGAGGGCTCGGTCCATTGCCCGTCGATGAGGTCGCTGGAGCATAGCATGGAGTCGCGGTTGACGAGGTATGCCTTGTTGCCCATCTCATTGACAAACGCCATGCCTTGACATGTGGCGGAGATGTCGGTGGCGGGTCGGAAGGAGCCAGCCTCTGAGGGTATCTTCAAGAGAGCCGGCAGCTGTTGCCTGTCAACCACGACACTATCTACGAACACGACTTTCTGTGTGGCGTACGTCATTTCCTCCACTTTCGCGTTCAGTAGTATCTCTGCCTCGGTGAGTACCGGTTCCTTTACCTTTTTCTTGTTTTTCTGAGCGTGGGCAGGAGAGGGATTGAGTGTGAGAAGGGCTGTGAGTGCTGATATTATATAATAATGTATCCTGTTCATTGTCGTTTTGTGGATGATAATTAAGGAAGGGGGACGCGGATGGCGTCGCCCCTTTCCTAATGGGTATTAATAGGCGAAGAGAGGATAATTCTTCATTGTCTCGTTCACCTTTGCGCGAACGCGTGCTATTGTCTCCTCGTTCTCCGGGTCGTTAAGCACCTCTTCGATGAGTTCGGCAATGAGCACCATAAGGTCTTCCTTGGCTCCGCGTGTGGTGATGGCTGGTGTGCCAAGACGGATGCCGCTAGTCTGGAATGCGCTGCGGGAGTCAAAAGGCACCATGTTCTTGTTAACGGTGATGTCGGCTGCCACGAGAGCGTTCTCTGCCACCTTACCTGTGAGATCTGGATATTTAGAGCGCAGGTCGACAAGCATTGAGTGGTTGTCGGTACCGCCGCTGACGATGGTGAATCCGCGCTTTACAAGCTCTTCGGCGAGTACGGCAGCGTTTTTCTTCACCTGTGCAGCCCACTCCTTGAACTCCGGCTGTAGAGCCTCGCCGAAGGCCACAGCCTTGGCTGCGATGACATGCTCCAGAGGTCCGCCCTGCTGTCCTGGGAAGACGGCCGAGTTGAGCAGTTGGCTCATCATCTTTGTCACGCCCTTTGGAGTCTTGAGTCCCCATGGATTTTCGAAGTCCTTGCCCATGAGGATGATACCTCCACGAGGTCCACGGAGTGTCTTATGGGTGGTGGAAGTGACGATATGTGCATATTTTACCGGATTTTCGAGGAGTCCGGCGGCAATAAGTCCTGCAGGGTGAGCCATGTCTATCATAAGGAGGGCGCCAACCTTGTCGGCAATCTCACGCATGCGCTTGTAATCCCATTCGCGACTGTAGGCAGAGCCACCGCCGATGATGAGCTTCGGCTTATGTTCGAGTGCGAGACGTTCCATCTCGTCGTAGTCCACACGTCCGGTCTCGGGGTTGAGGTCGTAGCCCACTGGATTGTAGAGAATACCTGATGTGTTCACGGCAGATCCGTGTGAGAGGTGACCGCCATGGGCAAGGTTAAGTCCCATGAATGTGTCGCCTGGCTTCAGCACGGCGAGCAGTACGGCGGCATTGGCTTGTGCGCCAGAGTGTGGCTGCACGTTGGCATATTCGGCTCCGAAGAGTTTGCACACACGGTCGATGGCAAGCTGTTCCACTTCGTCAACCACCTGGCATCCACCATAGTATCTCTTTCCGGGATAACCCTCGGCATACTTGTTGGTGAGGTAGGAGCCCATGGCTTCCATTACCTGGTCGCTAACAAAATTTTCGGACGCAATGAGTTCGATGCCTTTCAGCTGTCGCTGATGCTCACGTTCGATAAGGTCAAAAATTTGTTGATCTCTTTTCATTTCAAATATTTTATTAATTAATAAATTTATGTTTCACATTTGCTCTACTCTAAGGAGTTATAGTTATAGGAGTTCAAGACAATAGTTTTTCGCTTCCTTATTTATAGGAGATGAACCTTGGTGATGTCTTGTTCCTTTTCACAGTAGTGGCATTTGAGAGTGCCGCGTTCCTTGTCAACGATATGGAACAGGGTGTCCATGGGTTCGTTGTTGGTGATGCACTTGGGGTTGTTGCACTTCACTATGCCTCGCAAGTGGTCGGGAGTGGTGACTGTCTTTTTCTCCACCACCTCATAGCCTTTGATGATGTTAAGCACTACATTGGGCGCAAGTACGGAGAGGCGTGATATTTCCTCGTCGGTGAAGAATTTGTCAGCCACCTTTATGATTCCCTTACGTCCAATCTTCTTAGAGCGCAGGTTGCAACCTACGGTAACGGGGGTTGTGAGTTCGTTAAGGTGAAGCAGCTGCAGCACTTCGTAGGTTTTCTCTGCCGGTATGTGGTCGATGACCGTTCCATTCTCAATGGCAGTCACCATAATTTCATTCTTTGCCATAGTTTTTTTAAAAAGTTGACAAGTAAACAAGTTGACGAGTTGACAAGTTATATGTCTTGCCGTCAGTGTATCAACTTGTCAACTATCAACTCGTCAACTTAATTAATTATACTCTTATCGTTTCTCACTTCATCCAGCGTGATGCCGAGCACATCGCAGAAGATGGCTTGGCGGGCGTAGAGGCCGTTGCCGGCTTGCTGGATGTAATATGCGTGTGGGTCGTTGTCAACATCGTATGCTATTTCGTTTACTCGGGGCAGCGGATGGAGCACCTTCATGTTGGGCTTAGCGTTTGTAAGCATGTCTGCACGCAGGATATAGATGTTTTTCACCCTCTCGTATTCCATAAGGTCGCTGAACCGTTCCTTCTGCACGCGAGTCATATATAAGATGTCGGCATCGGCAATCACTTTCTCGTTGAATGCAGTGTGCTCCTGATACTTTATGCCATGCTCCTTGCAATACACCTTATACTCGTTTGGCATGGAGAG
>CALZAP010000177.1 GCA_945614335.1 uncultured Prevotella sp. | reverse complement strand
GTCGATCATCATGATATGGTCGAGCATAACAATGGCAAAATTCCTGTCGCCACTGTTCATCGACAGCTTCTACAATCCCGGAGGCGACCATGGGCTCTACGTATGCCAATGGACAGAAAACCTCATTGGAGCACCGGGACTCACCGCCGTGCTCGCCATATCGGCAATAGCATTCCTTACATATATCAGCGCAGAAACCATCTATCTCATAAGAAAAATGCTCAACCCGGTGAAATTCTTTACCGACAGGGTGAAGTTTGACGTGAGCGTGGGTGGAAAACACGACGAAAACGAAAACTATAACGAGAAGATAAAGACACTCGAAGACCCTGAGGTGTTTGACAATCCTGAGACACAAACAGTGGAATTTGCAGTCGACAGCAACGTACATATTATTAATAATGTGGAAAACGACAGCACAAAGACTGAAAAACAGCCACAGGAAACCGACGGAAACGACAAAAAGCAGATAGACATGGAAGTGGAGGCTGCAAAGGACGAGGAAAAGGCACAAAGCAAGCAACTCGTAACCGTGGGCGACAAGCAACTGGAGGCTTACGACCCCAAACTCGACCTCGAAAACTACCACTACCCCACCCTCGACCTGCTGAAGAAGTACGATAACGACGGAAAGCCGTATATCGACATGGCGGAACAAAACGCCAACAAAAACCGCATCATAGAGGTGCTGCGCAATTTCGGCATTGAGATTAGCAGCATTAAGGCCACCGTAGGCCCTACCATCACCCTCTACGAGATAACACCGGCACAGGGAGTGAGAATAGCCAAGATAAGAAACCTCGAGGACGACATTGCCCTCTCGCTCAAGGCCCTCGGCATACGTATCATAGCTCCTATTCCCGGTAAGGGCACCATAGGTATTGAAGTGCCTAACGCAAAGCCAAACATCGTGTCGATGGAGTCGATACTTAACTCCAAGAAATTCCAGGAGTCGGCCATGGAACTGCCTTGTGCCGTGGGAAAAACCATCACCAACGAGGTATTCATGTTCGACCTCGCCAAGATTCCCCACCTGCTCGTGGCTGGTGCCACTGGACAGGGTAAATCAGTGGGACTCAACGCCATACTCACATCGCTTCTATACAAGAAGCACCCAGCCGAGCTTAAGATTGTGCTCATCGACCCGAAGAAGGTGGAGTTCAGCATCTACGGTCCGATAGCCAACCACTTCTTGGCGAAAGTGCCGGACGAAGACGCAGAACCCATCATCACCGACGTCACGAAAGTGGTGCGCACGCTCAACAGTCTCTGTAAGGAAATGGACACCCGATATGACCTGCTGAAGGCTGCCGGGGCAAGAAACATAAAGGAATATAACAAAAAATTCACATCAAGGCAGCTCAACCCGGAAAACGGACACCGATACATGCCTTACATCGTGGTGGTGATAGACGAGTTCGGCGACCTTATCATGACAGCCGGAAAGGAAATAGAACTGCCAATCGCACGTATCGCACAGCTCGCGCGTGCCGTGGGAATACACATGATAATTGCCACACAGCGTCCTACCACAACCATCATCACCGGTAACATCAAGGCAAACTTCCCCGGACGCATAGCCTTCAAGGTGAGCGCCATGATTGACTCAAAGACCATTCTCGACCGACCTGGCGCCAACCAACTCATCGGACGAGGCGACATGCTCTTCCTCAACGGTGCGGAACCTGTCAGAGTGCAGTGCGCGTTTGTTGACACTCCGGAGGTGGAACGCATCAACCAGTTCATCGCCCAGCAGCAGGGATATGTCACACCATTCGAACTGCCAGAACCCGACATGGGCGACGGCGAGATGGGCTCAAGCAACGACGTGGACATGCAGCACCTCGACCCACTGTTTGAAGACACAGCACGCCTCATTGTGGCGAGCCAGTCGGGTTCTACCAGCCTCATACAGAGAAAGTTCTCCATCGGATACAACAGAGCAGGACGCATCATGGACCAAATGGAAAAGGCCGGAGTAGTGGGTGCGGCAAGCGGAAGCAAACCACGCGAAGTGCTCATTCAAGACGAGAACACGCTAAACAACCTTTTAAGCAACTTCAGATAATAAACGACAATGAAAAAGATAATCAACACCATCGCATTACTGCTCATCGCAGTGACAGTAAGCGCCCAGACGGCACGTGAAGTGCTCGACAAGACAGCCAAGACTTTGAGCAACAAGGGTGGCATGTCGGCTTCGTTCAGCATCAAGGACGGAGCTACAGGCACCATAAGCGTGAAAGGAAAGAAGTTCCAGGCCACAACTCCCGACGGTATCGTGTGGTTTAACGGAAAGACCCAGTGGACATACGTGAAACAAAACGCCGAGGTGAATGTCAGCAACCCTACAGACGCTGAACTGCAGGCCATCAACCCCTACAACTTCGTGTATATCTACCGCAACGGCTACAAGGCGGAACTGAAGGATGCCGGCAACCTGCATCAGATACACCTCACAGCCACGGGAAAAAACAAGAGTATACAGGAGATGTACATACGCGTGGACAAGAAGACATACGTGCCAACGGCCATATCCATGAGAAGGGGCAAACGATGGACATCCATCACCATCTCAAATTTCAAGAAGGCCAACCTCTCAGATGCCATCTTCTCTTTTAATGCCAAAGATTATCCACAAGCAGAAATAGTTGACTTAAGATGAACAAACTGACACTCTTCTTCATGCTGAGACGCAACATGAAGCTCAGCAACAAGCGCCACCCAATGTTTGAACAAAACAAGGTGGCCATCATTTTCACCATCTTCGGTGTGGCGTTCATGTCTATCTATCTCATTGTCTTAGGCACATTTCTCGGCTGGGGAGCAAGAGGTGGAGATGAAGACTTGATATTTGCAGTACTGCCGATATTCCTGCTCCTCGACTTCTTCATGCGATTCGGCGGCCAACAACTGCCTTCGCTGCTCATAAAGCCATACCTGCTCATGCCCATAAGGCGGTCGGACATCACCGACTGCTTCATAGTCATGTCCATGCTCAGTTCGTTCAACCTCCTCTGGCTACTTTTTCTCGTGCCGTTCTTCTTCATAGTGTGCTGCGGCGGACTGCCATTCTCCACCACCATGGGCATGCTCATAGTGTGTGAGTGGCTCATAGTGATAAACGCCCTGTGGTACATGCTCGTCAGGACGCTCATCAACCAGTCGCTTTGGTGGGTGGCACTGCCCATAGCCATATATGCACTGCCTCTCTCGCCAATGCTCTTCATCGGAGCCGAAAAGGGATTGGAGACAATATTTGAGTTCTGCTACAACTATGCCTACTCCGGCACTGCCGTGGCCATATACGCAGTGGTTACCATCGTTCTCTTCGTAATAAACAGCCGCCTGCAGAAACATCTCGCGGCTTCGGAAGTGGCGGCTGAAGAGAAGAAAGACTTCCAGAACACCGCACAGATGAGCTTCCTCGACCGCTACGGTCTCACTGGCGAATACCTGAAACTCGAGGTGAAAAGCGCGATACGCAACAAGGCGATACGCCAACGCTATATTCAGGGACTGTTCCTCATTGTCATGCTTTCAGCCCTGCTTTCCTTCACCGATATATACGAAGGAAGGTTTGCCATAAACATGTGGTGCCTTTACTGTTTCGTGTTCTTCGGTGCCGTCAACCTCGTGAAGATTATGGGACCGGAAGGTAACTACATCGACCTCATGCTCACCCACAAGGAAAACATTCTTGAGATACTAAAGGCCAAATACTATTTCTTCTGCTCGGTGCTCATCATCCCGACCGTGCTTCTGCTGCCTCCCGTATTCTCAGGACGCTTCTCCATACTCATGGTTCTCGCCTACCTCTTCATCACCCTGGGTCTTGAACACTTCCTACTCTTCCAGCTTGCCGTATATAACAAAGCATCACTTCCGCTGAATGAAAAGGTAACATCGAAAGGCAACTTCGAGAACTCGCTGCAGTTGGTGATAGAACTCGTGGTGTTCTTCGTACCCGTGACACTGTCGTTGCTGTTTACCAATATTTTCGACGAGGCCATCGGCTACTACATACTAATAGCCATCGGACTCGCCTTCACCCTCACCCATAACATCTGGCTTCGCAACATCTACCAGCGATTTATGAAGCGACGCTATGAAAACCTTGAGGGATTCAGGGCCACGAGGTAACTCCTTGAACACAAATAATATAGTAAAAGAAACTTGAATATATAAAGACATTATGTTTTTCACAGGCATTTTTATAGCAATAGGTACATTCATCATCATAGGAGTGTTCCACCCCATAGTCATAAAG
>CALZAP010000176.1 GCA_945614335.1 uncultured Prevotella sp. | reverse complement strand
AACCGTGCGGCTCATTTCCGGGAGTCCCGGAAACCAGCGCGGAGCTTGCGGCAAGCTTTCGGGGGGTCGCAAAACCTTCCCGCAACCGTGCGGCTCATTTCCGGGGGTCCCGTAAACCAGCGCGGAGCTTGCGGCAAGGTTTCGGGGGGTCGCAAAACCTTCCCGCAACCGTGCGGCTCATTTACGGGGGTCCCGGAAACCAGCGCGGAGTGTGCGGCAAGGTTTCGGGGGGTCGCAAAACCTTCCGCGGAATGCGCGGCTCATTTCGACTATTTTTTCACGGTCCAGCGATTTTATCAGCTGACCATATATCGGCTGTCCGAAGAAATTGCTACTTTTACTCATCGGTTATTCTTTTTTGTGTGGTAACTTAAAGATAACCGAAAAGGGCTGAATCCTGCAAGGGAATCAGCCCTAATTTTTCTGCTGCAATCTAAAGTTTAGCGGACAGTAATAATAAAGAATGATTTTGTGGGCCAATGACCGATTTGGGCTAAAATCGCAGCCAAGCAATGCGACATAGGATGTCAGCATAATATATGATGTAAAAAGAGAGTGAGTCAGCTACTTTTGACTCACCCGCTTTTTGCTTACTTCAACGTCGTGGTGTATTCAAGTTTGACATCTCCGCCTATAGATACGGGGCCAACATCGATATCTTCCAACCGTAAATAGTAATAGCGACTTTCTAATTCAAAATGATATTCCCAATAATATGGAACGTTGATAGATGTGATGCGTTGCATTGTATTATCCCATACGCCTTCTCCGGTGTAGGTGACGTCATACTCAAAATGATCATCTACCTTTCTGCGCCTTATGAAATATTTGCAAGCAATCTGGTGCTTGAAAGAACCGCTAAGTGTCCTAAACCAGTGGGCGTTCTCGTCCCTGTTGTTCCATTTGTCGCACCATTGTTGCGGGTTTTGGACGAAGTATTTATAGTCGGTATTGATGATGAACGTACCTGATGCGGTGTCGCCTTTCAGTTTGCCGACTATGTCATCGCCAATGGTGAAGTTACCGGTAAGGGAGTCCGCGGTGATGAAATCATGTCGATTAAAGAAACGCTCCAGCTCGGTACAAAAGCGTACTTTATCATCATAAAGAAGGCTTGCCCTCTCATCCGCATACATAACTTCGTTAAATAAGTTATCTGTGTAATAAGTCTCATAGCGGCGAGTATCAGGAACGTAGAATTCTAAATAACCCGGTGTAATGATTTGAACGGATTCGGGCGTGTATTCCAGTTTGAGGTTGTCCAGATGTTTCGTGTCGGCTTTGACGCCTTGTTTTCCTGGGTCAATATTGATTACGGTTTCCTTTGAAACACCGTCCAGCTTGAAGTTGAAGATTTTCTCAGGTTGACCATTTTCATCAAACAGCGTTATTTTGAACGGCACCATATTTTTCACAAGTGCATAAGTGGTGAACCATCCTAATTTGGCGTTTCCTTCTTCATCGATATAGGTGACCCATTCCTCCGGGTCGCTTACATCAGGAATAGTGGCAAAGCCAATCTTGCGTCCCGCAAACTTGGAGGGTTTGCCTTCCTCGACAGATGAATCGGAAATCACAAACCTCACTTTATTCCTCATCATTTTTCCCAATCTTTTCACTTTGGAAGCGGCGCGTTCATGCGCCTGCACGATTTGTTTTTCGCGTAGATTTTGGAATACACTCGTGAGTTGACCAGACATCAGCTCTGCAAAATATTCGTCGGAGATCTGTTTCTGAATTTCAGCTTTGGGAAACGGCAATATCGACATTCCTAAAGAATTTGCTATTTCTTTTGCCTTTTTAAAAGATTCAGTAATCACCTCACCCTCTTCTTCCCAGAACTGGTCACAGTACCTCCGCACGGACTGCTCTATATATGCCATCAGACGTTCTTCGGTCATGTCTTTCTTCAAAAAGACTGGATAGAAATAATCGTACCAGTCCTTGATGGTGCGGTAATAGCTATGGGGTTTATCTTTGCCATTCGCAGAGCGAAATTTGGATGCCGACCCCAAATCTTCGAAGCCCTCCTTACTATAATAATACCGATAGGCAACGCGGTGATAATCCAACTCACGCTGTTGCATAGTCGTGCCGAATTTCTCGAGCGCCACACCGATGAATGCCACGAGACTCATGGACGCCGCCATGACAGGCGTACCAATCCACGAAGCAGCTGCTCCGACAGTTTTAGCCATCAGCACCTTGAGGGTGTTAGAAGCCACACCGATATTATCGCCTTGCAGGTCGGCACGCACTACATCGAGAATGGTGAGAGCTGTTCCTAGCTCACCCATGATACTCACAGCATTGTCTATCACTCCGGGCTTGAAATCGAACAGAGGTTCGGTGACGGCAACGGCTCCTTGATAGAAACCGTCAAGGCCGAGCGACTGCCACAGTCCCATCTCGTTCTTGAATTCCAATGCCTCCACCACTTCCGGCTGGTTAGACCCCAATAACGTAAATAGTTTTTTCACACCTTCATCAAAGGTGTATATGTTTGGCATCTCGTACACATCTTCAAAGTATTCCTGTCTCGTATTCTCGTCGTAAAAATATACAAGTGAGAAGAACGAGAGGTGGTCAGTAAGGATGGTTCCCGTGCCTGTCTCAGAGTCGTACTCCACATAGACTGGTTCCCATTCACCTGTCTGCTCATTGAAATAGGCCGCACCTACGGTTTGTCCTGCCGGTACCTGAAGAGGAATGGTGATTTTTGCCACACCACTCAATTCGTGTACCTCGTTGCCATTCTCATCAAGCATGCTGATGTCAATACCCACACCGCCTGTCACGCCTTCCGACGGACGAGGAGTAAGGAGGGAGTTGCGCACGCATACCTGTGCTGTCTCGTCAATAGTGGTCGGGCTGAACGTGATGGAACATTTCTGCGCATTGACGGTGAGGTTGGAGTCGTTGAGTTCAAACACCTCCGCATTTTCGTAGACGAAGCCCGGCTTGAATATGATGCTGTCGATGGCGGCAGCCTTGACGGTGATGTCATCGCGTCCGTTCAGACTCATTGTCACCATTGCTTCGCCGTTCTCGTTCTCGCTCATGCTGATGGTATTCACCTTACCTGTTTCAATGGTCGTTTTCAGCGTGTCGCCATATACCACCATCTGGTAATTGAGGTCCTGCGGAGGCAGCGGCCCATACTGGCTCTCATAGTCGTAAATAGGATTTAAAAATTTGAATTTATGCCATCCTGGTGCCTCGGCATAGAGTTCCTCCGTGCCAGGTGGCACCTCCAGATAATACTGTTTGCTCTCATCAGAGAACATCGCGTCGCTGAACGTGGCATCCGAAACAACCGGAGGCACAGGTAGCGGACATGTCAATCTGGCGATTTCATATTTTGGAGCCGACAATCTCTGAAGGCGCCTTCCATATCCACAATAGTTCGCGGGATGTCAACACTGCGCCGAACAGAGCCGGGCTCCATCTTAACCACGGTCTCCGGCCAGTCAATGGGAGCTTTGAGGGCTATGATAACTGATGTCTTGTTCTTATTGTAAATAACAGGAGTTATGTCACCATCGTCTGCAAAATACGGATTCAGCGAGTCCACACTAAGCATGGGTGAACCCTTTGTGTTATACAATCCGTCAAGGGCTGATGGTGCAATCTCGCGCACTTTGGGTCCGATTGCGAATATGCCAGACCAACTGCCTCCGTACGTGGCGGAGTCGCCAAGGACTTCCAGATTCTCGAAATACGTTCCCCAGGGCAGCGTTGTACCATAGAAGGCTTTCTTGCCAATCCTGACGATGCTCTTCTCCCAGTCGCCTCTATTTGGCTTGGTTTGGGCAAAGGCTCTTTCTTCCAATTCCACCCGCTTGCTCTTGCAGACTATTTCCGTCAACGGACAAGCATAGAAAGCATCCCTGCCTATGGACCTGACATTCTCACCAATGGTCAGGTGTTTGATACTCGTGACTCTGAATGCCTCTTCGGGCACCACTTCCATCTTGTCGCTCAGCACCAAGGAGTCAATAGTACTGTATATGAACGTATTTGGGTCGATGGTCTTGATATTGTTTCCCATAACGACCTTTTCAAAAGACCCACCCATATAGAACGCTAAACGAACGATGTGGGTTACGGCGTATTCTTTACCCGTCTCCTCGTCAGTCACGTAGTCTGGGATAGTCAATACTTTGTGCTTCGCATCATATCCACCTTCCTTATAACGCAGAATCTCTGCAGTTCCGTTAGCCTTCAAACCATACTCGATGCCGTTGATCTCTTTTTTCACTGCATCATACG
>CALZAP010000175.1 GCA_945614335.1 uncultured Prevotella sp. | reverse complement strand
TGCGCAGACCCTTGCCGAGGTCCTCAAGTCCGGCACCGATAACGAGTCCGTCCTCAGAGAAGGCGCTCTGTGAGCGGCCATAAACAATCTGCAGGAACAGTTCGCGCATAGCGGTGTTGATAGCGTCACAAACGAGGTCGGTGTTCAAGGCCTCGAGAATGGTCTTCCCAGGAAGAATCTCAGATGCCATGGCTGCTGAGTGTGTCATACCTGTACAACCGATGGTCTCTACGAGACACTCCTGGATGATACCCTCCTTGATGTTGAGAGAGAGCTTGCAAGCTCCCTGCTGAGGTGCACACCAACCCACACCGTGGGTGTAACCAGAGATGTCTTTAATCTCTTTTGCCTGAATCCATTTTCCTTCTTCAGGAATAGGAGCTGGTCCGTGGTTTGGACCCTTAGCAACAACGCACATGTTGTTGACTTCATTAGAATACTGCATATTCTTCTGTGTTTATTTAAAAATGAATAATAAATACTTGCTTAAAAGCACTGCAAAAGTAACTATTTTTTTTGAGAAAATACCTATTTTAGGGTATCATTTTTAACTCTTTAACGCTTTATAGGTAGAAAATGCCTGTTAATGCTTGATATTCCTCCCCTCCGACCACTAAAACTTCCTCTATAAGCATTTCTGTTTTTCTTCCGAATTCCATCATCACTCTCTTTGCGGGCTTGGTTGCCTTTGTCTTCACGTAGCACAGTCTTTGCAGGCAAAGTCCGTTGAATATGGCTTCCGATTCCATCTTGTCCTTGCTGTCTGCGGGGACAATGACCGCAAAGGTTCCTTCAGCAGTGAGCAAACGGCTTGACTTTCGGGCAAGCTCGGCAAAGGTGAGCGTGGTGGTGTGGCGGGCTATGGTGCGGTTTGAGTCGGGACACTTCAGCGAATCGGTGAAAAATGGCGGGTTGCACACTATCAGGTCAAACTGTTCTTCCTCATCCAGCTTTTGCAGTGCCAACGGCTGTGCGCTTAGTCGGCAGCTGAATGGCGAAGCCTTGAAGTTGTCGTTTGCCTGTCCTGCCGCTTCAGGGTCGATGTCTATGGCAGTCACTTTAGCGTTTGGAAATCTCTGGGCAACAAACAACGAAATCAGTCCTGTGCCAGTGCCGATGTCGAGCACGTTCATGGCAGCGTCAGCCTGTCTCCTGCATGCCCAGGAACCAAGCAACACGCCGTCGGTGCCCACCTTCATGGCACATCGGTCTTGTCTTACGGCAAAATGTCTAAACCTGAATTCGTCCTTACCCATATCATTATTTACAAAAAATTTTCCGCCCTTGCTAAGTCTTCAGGAGTATCGATACCAACAGTTTCCACGTCGGTGAGTCCGACCTTTATCCTGTATCCGTTTTCAAGCCACCTTAGCTGCTCGAGGCTTTCAGCCTTTTCCAGTTCGCCTTGTGGCAGCCGTGTCACTTCGGCAAGCACATTGCGTCGGTAGGCGTAGAGTCCAATGTGTTTCAGGAAAGGGTAGGAGAGAGACCATTCCTTCGATTCCTTTCCTCGAACAAATGGAATTACACTACGGCTGAAATACATGGCGTATCCCTTTTTGTCGACTACAATCTTCGGCGAGTTAGGGTTGTTTATTGCATCCATGTCGTTGCCGAAAGGCTTTCCTAAGGTAGCTATTTCTGTCGACGGGTCGTCGAAACATTCACACACGGTCTTTATCTGTGAAGCCTGAATGAAAGGTTCGTCACCCTGTACGTTTATCACCACGTCATAGTCACCGCCTATCTTCTCTATGGCTTCCTCAATACGGTCGGTTCCGCTCTTGTGGTCGTTGCGGGTCATCACAACCTTGCCGCCGAAGCTTTCTACGGCATTGAATATCCTTTCGTCGTCGGTGGCAACCCATGTCTCATCAATTACGCCACTCACCTTCTCGTATACCCTTTGTATCACGATCTTTCCCCCGAGCATGGCTAAAGGCTTGCCTGGGAAACGTGTTGAAGCATATCTTGCAGGTATTATAGATATAAATTTCATAATCAGATAGTTATTGTCGTTAGAATCTCACACTAAACTGAACGTCAGCCATGCTGTAGTTGTGGTTTACGAGACTGCGGTCGTTCACAAGCGAATACTCAGTCTGAATCTCAAGGTTCTTGCAGAACAGGTAGTTGACACCTGCTTTGTATATCGTCTTGGCAGACGCCCAGTCTCCAGACTGCCGATAGAGGTCGTAGCGCGCTTTTACCCTCAGTTTGCCACGTATGATAGGGGCCACGCAAGCTACATACACTCCGTCAGCACGATCGCCGAGTTTCCCGTTGAGGTTGCAGTCGTTCAGGTCGCTGCTCGTGTTGGCTGTGGTTTTGAATGCACCGCCGGTATTGTGTATGTATTCCGAGCGTATCTGCCAGTCGGCATCCTTGTATTCGGCTGAGATTGCGTAGCGATAACGGCTCACCTTTCGTGTGCCGGACTCTTCAAGCATTCCGTCACTCCACCATCCGGTGCGGGCGTATGATCCTATCCATCCGAATCCACCAATGCGCATTCCCTTTATGGGCGACACCCAAAGGCCTCCTATTACATCTTTCTGGTTGCCAACATCCTTGCGGTTGATGCCCTGTCCGTTGAACACGCCCACCTCGTAGTGTAGCAGCGAGCGTCCATTGCTGTTTGGAAGCAGGTCGCCCGACACCTGCACACCGATGTCACGTCCACTGCTCGACTGTTCACCAGTACGGTCGTTGAATCCCGCAAGCTTGAGCACAGTCTGAGCCTGGGAGTTAAATCCGATGTCGATAGGGTTCATCGGGTTTTCGAATGTAAACGGACGCTTGAACTGTCCTATCTTCACTTTAAACTCCTTATGTCTCAGCCATTCCAAGCTCATGTCCACCATTCGTGGCGACTCGCCGAAGGTGCTGGAGTTGCCGTTCAGCTGTCCTTGCAGTTTGTATTCAAATTCGTTGAGTATACGACCTGTCATGGTGAGGCGTATGAGTCGGATGCTGAACGTGTTACTGTTTTTGCCCTCTTGGAATGTGGCGTTATAGTTGCCGATGAGATAACCTGATATCTTCGGTTTGCTCATCACGTCGGCCAGTTTCAGTTCCTTTTTCGCTTCCGTAACAGCAGCTTCCGCTTCCTCTGCAGCGTTCACCTGCAACGCCAATGCGCCAGCCACAGCCGCAATTATATATTTCTTTTTCATTACTCTTAAGCCCTCCCCCCTTTAATCCTTTAATTCTTTAATCCTTTAATTCTTTAATCCTTTAATTCTTTAATCTCTCCGACCTTTTAAATTTTTAATTTTTAATCCTTTAATTCTTTAATTTCAACAGTACCACGTTTTCCACGTGTGGCGTATGTGGAAACATATCAACAGGCTGCACCTTAACCACCTTATATTCAGCGTCAAGCAACTGCAAGTCTCGAGCTTGGGTTGAAGGGTTACAGCTCACATACACAATACGTTTCGGTCTTGCGTTCATTATCACCTTTATCACGTCGGGATGCATACCAGCGCGTGGAGGGTCGGTGATAATCACGTCAGGTTGTCCGTGTTCGGCTATGAAGTCATCGGTGAGAATATCCTTCATGTCTCCGGCGAAGAATGAGGTATTGTCGAT
This sequence comes from uncultured Prevotella sp., assembly GCA_945614335.1. Classification (GTDB taxonomy): domain Bacteria; phylum Bacteroidota; class Bacteroidia; order Bacteroidales; family Bacteroidaceae; genus Prevotella. Next base: position 685 of record CALZAP010000175.1, on the reverse strand, counting down.
GCCGTTCACCTGTGAGTTCACCTTGGCGTCCTCAATAGCCTCAGGCACATACTCTATACCAATTACTTTTTTCGCCTTATGTGCCACGAAGTTGGCTATTGTTCCTGTTCCTGTATAAAGGTCGTACACGGTTTCTTCGCCAGTGAGTTCGGCAAACTCGCGGGCCACACAGTAGAGGTGATAGGCCTGGTCTGTGTTGGTTTGATAGAAACTCTTTGGCCCAACCTTGAACTTCAAGTCTTCCATTGTCTCGTAGATGTGGTCGTTTCCCTTAAACACCACCACGTCCTGGTCGCCAATGGTATCATTGCATTTCTGGTTGTTCACATACATCAGGGAAGTAATCTGCGGGAATGTGTCGGCCACGTGCTGCATCAGCGCCATTGCTTTATCCTCGTCACCCTCCTGGTCGTAGTGAAACTGTACTATCACCATCCATTCGCCCGTGTTGGAGTTTCTGATGATGATGTCTCTCAGCAGTCCTGTCTGTCCTCTGAGGTCGAAGAAGTTCAGGTTGTTTTCGAACGCATAGTCACGTATGGAATTACGTATCTGGTTGTGAAGGTCGTCCATCAGCCAGCACTTTTCTATGGGCAGTATTTTATCAAATGCCCCGGTGATGTGGAATCCAATTCCGTTCATGTTGTCATACTTAAATCCCGAAGCCACCTGTTCCTTTGTGAGC
>CALZAP010000174.1 GCA_945614335.1 uncultured Prevotella sp. | reverse complement strand
TAATAAAGATTGGAGCTACGGTAGTGGCCACTGAGTTGAGAGCTTGGGAAAGGGTCATGCGGAACGCGCCCTTCTCAGGTGAACCAAGCACCATAACGTAAGGGTTGGCAACATTCTGAAGCATCACGATACCCATAGCCACAAGACACATGGTGCCAAGGAATACGGCATATACATTGGCACCGGCAGAAATTGCCGCGCTGATGCCGAGAGAATTGATCACGAAACCTATGCCTACCACGGCGAGACCGAGCACGAGGGTGCCCTTATAGCCTATCTTGCTCATCAGGAACGAGAAAGGAATGGCCAGCAGGTAGGCTCCATAGAATGCAGAGTTGACATACTGTCCGTCTTGTGCCGTAAGATTGAAGGCTTTTGAACAGAATGGGATCATGGAGTTGTTCATCGTGGTGACAAATCCGATAAGGAAGCATACGATGAACACAACGATAAGTGCGAACGTGTAGTTCGGAGTTTGTTTTTGGCTCATTTTTTAAGTTATTGTATTTTTCGTTAATAATAATCTTAAGGGTTTGCAATTCTATGCGGCAAATCCATGCCTTATACATATTATATATAAGACATGGATTAAGGCCGCTATTTAGGTTTATTTCTCCACTCCAAACTTGTAGATAGTCTTCTGTTTGTACTGCTCGTTTGGACGAAGCACTACAGAGGGGAAGTATGGACGGTTAGGAGAGTCGGGGAAGTGCTGGCACTCAAGACATACGGCTGAGCGGCGTGGGAATGTGGCTCCGTGCTGGCCTACCTTGCCGCTGCAGAAGTTGGCTGTGTAGAGCTGTACGCCTGGCTCGGTGGTGTAAACTTCGAGAGAGCGTCCGCTGACAGGCTCTGTAACCTTGGCCGCGAAGCTCAGCTCGCCTTCCTCGCGCTTGTTGAGCACATAGTTGTGGTCGTAGCCCGAACCGTTCTTAATCTGCTCGTTGTCGGCGTCGATTTCCTTTCCGAAGGTCTTCGGTGTGCGGAAGTCGAATGGTGTGCCTTCCACCTTCAGCACCTCGCCTGTAGGAATGCTGGTGTTGTCGATAGGCAGGTAGAAGTCGGCGTTAATCTGGCAAATCTGGTCCTCGATGGTTGGAGTCGGGTCTGCGATACCGGCGAGAGAGAAGAATGCGTGATGTGTAAGACAGATAATGGTTTTTTTGTTTGTTGTAGCAAGATATTCTATCACGAGTTCGTTTTCGTCTGTGAATGTGAACTCCACAGTCACTTTCACCTCGCCTGAGAATCCTTCCTCGCCGTATGGGGAAGTGTAGTTCAATGCGAGAGAACGTGGACCCATCTGACGGGCATCCCACACGCGGAGGTTGTAGCCTTTCTTGCCGCCGTGAAGGTGGTTTGGACCGTCGTTGGTGGCGAGCTGGTAGTCCTTGCCGTTAAGGGTGAAACGACCCTTGCAGATACGGTTGCCGTAGCGGCCGATGAGCGTTGAACGATAGATCTCGTCGGTCTCCATGAGAGCCTGGATGCTGTCGAAGCCCTGAACGACGTTGGCCACATTGCCATCCTTGTCTGGTACCATGATAGCACAGATGGCGCCACCATAGTTAGAGATAGCTACTTCGTAACCTTTACGGTTGCGCAGAATGTATAAATCGGTCTTCTTACCGTTGATTGTGGTCTGGAAATCCTTGCGGTTCAGACCACACAAATTCGCGTTTTCTGTAGTGCTTGTCATATTACTAATGTTTTTAGTTATTACTACTGTTTATAATTCTTTGCTGCAAAGTAACAAAAAAAAATCAACACTGACAAACTAAACTGCAAAAAAAACACTTAACAGACTGTTAAAAACACCTAAATGCAATTTGAGAGGAAATCGGCGACCACGTAACTACTGCCTCCGACATACACAAAATCGTTGTCGTCGGCGGCTTCGTTAGCTGCTTTATATGCCTGATTCACAGAGCTATAACATTCTCCTTTAAGTCCTATCGACCTACATATTCGTGCCACTTCGTCGGCTTTGAGCGCCCGATGGCTGTCGGCCTGTGTAAAATAGTATATTGCGTCTTTTGGAAGCATTTTTGCCACAGAAGTGATGTCTTTGTCGTCTACCATTCCAAACACGATGTGCTTCCTTGGGCATTCTACAGAGGCGAGCTGACGGCTAAGATACTCCCATGCTGCCACATTGTGGCCGGTGTCGCATACGGTGAGTGGCTGACGGCTTATGGTCTGCCATCGCCCCATGAGTCCGGTGGCCTCAACAACGGTGGAGAATGCCTTCGCGAGAAGTGTGTCATCGTCAGCCAAGATTCCTTGCGCCACAAGCCGCGTATAGGCAGAGAGTACGGTGGCTGTGTTTTTCACCTGATAGCTGCCGGCGAGAACTCCAGTGAAGGTGCCGTGGTGAAGGGTTGTGTAGGTCATGGTGCCGGAAGGGGTGAGCCGGGAGGAGATTATCTCACCCTCGTCGTCGGCGAAAAACAGCGGCGATGACTTCTCGCGTGCCAATGCCTCAAACACCGGGCGGGTGGCGCTGCATGTCTCGCCCACCACCACGTCGACACCTTTCTTTATTATTCCCGCTTTTTCACGGGCAATACTTTCGAGGGTGTTGCCGAGAAACTGAGTGTGGTCGAAACTGATGTTGGTGATGACTGAAAGTATTGGAGTGATGATATTGGTGCAGTCGAGCCTTCCTCCTAATCCTACTTCTACAACGGCAATGTCTACTTTCTGGTCGCTGAAGTATTTGAAGGCCATTGCGGTGGTGAGTTCAAAGAACGAGGGGTGGAGAGGCTCAAAGAAGTCTCTTCCCTGCTCTACGAAGTCTACGACATATTCCTCACTGATACACAGTCCGTTAACCCTTATCCGTTCACGGAAGTCAACAAGGTGTGGCGAAGTGTATAGTCCCACCTTGTAGCCAGCCGCTTGCAGCAAAGCGGCAAGGGTGTGTGATGTAGACCCCTTGCCGTTTGTACCCGCCACGTGTATGGTTTTGAAGTTGCGGTGCGGATGACCATAATGGCTGTCGAGAGCCAAGGTATTGTCGAGCCCGCTTTTATATCCAGCCTTTCCCTGTCGTTCAAACATGGGCAGCTGGTTGAACAGATAGTCTGTAGTCTCTCTGTATGTCATGTGTGTGAGGTTGCTTATGAAGGTTACCAAGTTAACAGGTTACCGCTTACAATTTCAACTATTGGGGAGTTCAACTCCTTGAACTCCTTAACACCTTCTCAGTTAAAGTAATTTCTGAATCGCTGGAAGATGGAGCGTTTGGTGGCAGCGTCGCCCTTGAAATTGTCGCTGTCTTTCATCTTCTCCAACTCCTTCTTCTCATCACGGCTAAGAGTCTTGGGCACATATACGCTGATGTTGACAATCAGGTCGCCCTTGCCGTTGCCATAGCCCTGTACGGCTGGCAGTCCTTTCGACCTCAGACGGAGTGTCTTGCCAGGCTGTGTGCCGGCATCAATCTTTACGCGCAGACGTGTACCCTCTATGGTTGGTATTTCCACGTCGCCGCCTAATGCGGCTGTAGGGAAGTCGAGCAGGAGGTTGTAGATGAGGTCGCTTCCGTCGCGCACGAAGGTGTCGTTGGGTTCTTCCTCAATAAACACCTGTATGTCGCCGCTGATGCCGCATCGACGGCCGGCATTACCCTTTCCAGGCACGTTTACTACCATGCCTTCAGCCACTCCAGCCGGAATGTTTATCTCTACCACTTCCTCGCCTTTCTCCACTCCGGTGCCGTTACACTTGTGACACTTGTTCTTCACCACCTTGCCCTCGCCGTTGCAGGTAGGACACACGCCCTGGGTCTGCATCATGCCGAAGATGCTCTGTGTGGTGTGGGAGATGACTCCCGATCCGTGACATGTAGGACAGGTGTCCATCGAGCCTCCGTCTTCAGAGCCAGTACCGTGACAGTGTGAACAAGCCACGTCCTTACGCACCTTGAACTTCTTGGTCACTCCGGTGGCCACCTCCTGCAGCGTCAGGCGCACCTTTAGGCGCAGGTCGCTGCCGCGGTGCTGTTGCGGACGGCGCTGACCGCCCCCGCCGAAACCACCGAAGCCGCTGAAGCCTCCTGCATGACCGCCGAAGATGTCGCCGAACATGGAGAAGATGTCGTCCATGTTCATGCTCTGGCCGCCGAAGCCACCGAAGCCGCTTGCGCCACCAGGTCCTGCAAATCCGAACTGGTCGTACTGCTGACGCTTCTGTGGGTCGTGGAGCACGTCGTAGGCCTCAGCAGCCTCCTTGAACTTCTCCTCAGCCTCCTTGTTGCCGGGGTTGCGGTCAGGGTGGT
>CALZAP010000173.1 GCA_945614335.1 uncultured Prevotella sp. | reverse complement strand
CAACACCTCAGTGGACGACATCAGCCACAGATACAAACTAATGCTCTCGGCCATGATCCTCTCATGTCTCTGCAAACAGCACGACAATGGCGGACGGCCCTACTCCAACGAGGAGATAAGAGACAAGACACAGATACCGATACGCATAGTAAACGAGCTTCTCTACAAAATGCAGCAGGCAAGGCTCGTATGCGAAATATCGGGCGACGAAAAGGGAGAAGAAACAAGGTTTGTGCCAGCCATCAGCGGCGACAAAATGACCTTGGGCATCATGATAGACCGCCTGGAATCGCAAGGACGGTGGAACATAAAACTGCCCGAAAACGCGATAAAGTCGGAAACATGGAGAAAAGCCATAAAGCTCAGAACCAACTTCCTCGACTCGGCAAGGGAAATAAGGCTTAAGGAGTTAAGGAGTTAAGGAGTTAAGGAGTTAAGGAGTTCAAGGAGATGTTAACATAATAATATATAAAAAAATGTATAGATCAAACACTTGTGGAGAGCTTAGACTCTCCGACGCCGGAAAAGAAGTGACACTGGCCGGATGGGTGCAGCGCACACGAAAAATGGGAGGAATGACTTTCGTCGACCTCCGCGACAGATATGGCATCACACAGCTCGTGTTTAACGAGGCTGTGGACGCACAACTGTGTGAAAGGGCCAACAAGCTCGGACGTGAATACTGCATACAGGTGACAGGCACAGTGAGCGAACGAGAAAGCAAAAACAAAAACATCCCTACCGGGGAAATAGAAATCATCGCAAAGCAACTGAACATACTCAGCGAAAGCGCTACACCGCCTTTCACCATCGAGGACAACACCGACGGCGGCGACGACATTCGCATGAAGTACAGATACCTCGACCTCAGACGCCCCGCAGTGAGGAAAAACCTCGAACTGCGCCACCGCATGACTATCATCATCCGCAACTTCCTCGACTCTAAAAACTTCATCGAGGTGGAAACGCCTATTCTCATCGGATCAACACCTGAAGGAGCAAGAGACTTCGTGGTGCCTTCGAGAATGAACCCGGGACAGTTCTACGCTCTGCCACAAAGCCCGCAGACGCTGAAACAGCTGCTGATGGTGAGCGGATTTGACAGATACTTCCAAATTGCAAAGTGCTTCCGCGACGAGGACCTCAGAGCCGACAGACAGCCGGAGTTCACACAGATTGACTGCGAGATGAGCTTCGTTGACCAGGAAGACGTAATCAGCCTGTTTGAAGACATGGCAAGATGCCTCTTCAAGGAAGTGCTCAACGTCGAACTGCCTGAAAAACTGCAGCAGATGACGTGGCACGAGGCTATGAGACGATTCGGAAGCGACAAGCCCGACCTGAGATTCGGAATGGAGTTCGTCGAACTCATGGACGTGCTGAAGACTGGCTCTTTCGCAGTGTTCGACCAGGCTGAATACATCGGCGGCATTTGCGTGCCGGGATGTGCCGACTATACAAGAAAGCAACTCGACCAGCTCACCGACTTCGTGAAGCGTCCGCAGGTGGGAGCAAAGGGACTTGTATACATCAAATACAACGCCGACGGAACAGTGAAGTCGAGCATCGACAAGTTCTACGACGCCGAGACTCTCCAGAAGGTGAAAGAGAAGATGGGAGCCAACGACGGCGACCTCGTGCTCATCCTCAGCGGCGACAAGACCAACAAGACCCGCACCCAGCTCTGCACCCTGCGCCTTGAAATGGCCGACCGCCTTGGCCTGCGCGACAAGAAGAAGTTTGAGTGTCTGTGGATTGTAGACTTCCCGCTGTTTGAGTGGAGCGACGAGGAGCAGCGCCTTATGGCCACCCACCACCCCTTCACCATGCCCAACCCCGACGACATCCCACTGCTCGACTCTCATCCCGAGCAGGTAAGGGCCAAGGCCTACGACTTCGTGTGCAACGGCATCGAAGTGGGAGGCGGCAGCCTTCGTATCCACGACAGCAAGCTGCAGGCCAAGATGTTCGACATACTCGGATTCACTCCTGAAAGAGCCATGGCACAGTTCGGCTTCCTCATCAACGCCTTCAAGTACGGTGCACCGCCACACGCCGGACTCGCCTTCGGTCTCGACCGCTTCGTGAGCATCATGGCCGGGCTCGACTCAATACGCGACTGCATCGCCTTCCCGAAGAACAACAGCGGACGCGACGTGATGCTCGACGCTCCGGGCGAACTCGACCCGAAACAGCTTGAAGAACTGCAACTTAAGGTTGACTTACGTCAAGAATAGGCATTCACCGTGTTGACATAAGTCAATAAAAATATCGCATTCGGCAACTAAGGTGAAAAAACATCATTTTAGTTGCCGAAAAATTTTGTATTTCGGATTATTTAACTTAATTTTGCAACGGATTAAGAGAGAAATCCGATCTAAACAAGTTTTTTATATCATTTGAATTATGGCAGAAAAGAAAACCACAAAGAAAGAAACAGCAGCAAAGACAACAGCTGCTAAGAAGACCACAACAGCAAAGAAGACTTGTGCAACAAAGAAGGTTGCAGTGGCTGTAACAGCCGAGAACGCAGGTTTCAAGGCAGGTGATGTTTATCAGGCTCTTGCCTCTACCGGTGCGGCAATGACCATCTGCGAGATTGCAAAGCAGGCAAACATCTCTGAGGGCGAGGCTCTTCTGGGTGCCGGCTGGCTCTTCAAGGAAGGCAAAATTGTATCAGTTGAAGACAAAGTTACATTGGCTTAATTTTTTTCCTTACATAAAAGAGGCTGGTAACATGAACTGTGTTGCCAGCCTCTTTTTTTCACTTGCATGACTACCTACGAACGATACACCATACAAATACTTATAAAAATGGGCGACAGGGGCATCTCGCTTCGCAATTTGGCCAGAAGCGTCTACAACCTCAGCCGCACCTTCTTCTTCACACCCGACTACGACGAGGTTTAACGTCACGTGCAGCAGTTTCTCTCGCGCAACTCCAAGTCGCCTTCCTCCATCGTAGAGAGAATGGAAACCAAAGGCTATTACCGCATAAACAAAAATTCCACCGCCGCCGAACAGCTCATGCTCGAATTTGGGGAGAGGGAGTAATGAGTTATCCCCCTCATACCGACGCATACACTTCAAGCAGCTGCTCCGCCGTGTTGCGCCACGAGAACAGGCGCGTGCGCTGCAGGCCTTGCTCTATCATGCGGCTGCGGAAGTCGTTGTCGGTTTCAAGTTTCAGCATCATTGTCGCTATGCAGTCGGCATCCTCAGGATTCACCAAGGCAGCATCGTGTCCGGCAATCTCCGGCATCGACGACGTGTTGCTCGTCACCACCGCCGTGCCGCAAGCCATGGCCTCAAGCAGGGGTATTCCGAAACTCTCGCGCAGAGAGGTGTAGAGGAAGGCGAAGGCACTGCTGTAGATATTCGGCAGGTCGCTGTTTTTGATATATCCCGCCACCACTATTTTTTCGCGTATGTAGCTCATGCCGTAGCGTTTCAGTATCGCGTCCACCTCCGCCGCCTTGATGTCGGCCACGAGCAGTCGGCGCTTCACCTTCGACTTCAGCAGATACTGTGAGTAGGCGAGCAAGGTGCGCTCGGTGTTCTTCTTCGGGTCGGTATTGCCGAGGAAGAAGAAGTAGTCAGGGGCGTCGATGTATCGGCCGATGACCTTTGCGTCATAGTCGCGCTTGCTGAACCACTCGTTATATCCGTTGTAGATCATGGTCACCTGTCCGGCAGGGAGATTCAGCTTGTTGTTGATGTTCTGTTCCTCAAAGTGCGACACGGTGATGATGCGCCGGCAATTGTCGATGATGTGCGGCACCACCATGCGCCGATACAGTCTTCCCAGGTTCTGATAGAGCGACTTGTTGCGTCTGTCGCGCGGCTCAAGGAAGATGATGTCGTGGAGTGTGAGCACAAGCGGTATGCTGCAAAACACCGGTGCGGTGTTGCTCGTGCAATGCAGCAGTTCCACCCCGCACCTCTTTGCGGCACGCGGCAGAGCCACCTGTTCCCACAGCGGGTAAGAAGGGCACCACACCTCTATCACATGACAGTTCACGGTACTCTCTATACATCTGTCGGGTCCCGGCTTCACAAAAATGAAATACTCGTTGCGTTTGTCAATCTTCTGCAACTGTTTTATCTCTTCGAGCACCACAAAATCCATTCCATGTTTCTTGTGGCGGAAAATCCTCTGTGCTTCAATTCCTATTTTCATAAGCAAAAATTATTTAAAGGAGTTAAGGAGTAAAGGAGTTAAGGAGTTAAGGAGTTAAGGAGTTAAGACAATACTCTTTCCGCATCCTTCTTTGAATAGTATCCCC
>CALZAP010000172.1 GCA_945614335.1 uncultured Prevotella sp. | reverse complement strand
CCGTCGATAACCATAAGTTTTCCTCCCGCCTTTATGGGATTCTCGCCTTTTGAGGCATGTACAGGCACGTGTCCGTTGATGATATGGCGGTTGTTTCCTTTCACGCCGAATGCATCCAGTATGCTGTCGCAAATGGCCTCGTTGTCGCGTAGTTTGAAATAGTTGCCTTTTTCTTCCTTGAATGTTTCCTTGTCGGTAAGGAAATAGCGTTCAAAAGTCGCCATCTTCGACTTGTCGAATAATGGACTGTCTGAGCCGCACCAGAGGTAAAGGAAATAGTCAATGGCGTTATCTTTCTCCTCCTTGTCGGTGTCAGAGGCGAAAGCCGACCGAATCAGCATTCCTATTCTATGCATCAGTTCAAGTCCGCTATATCTCCTTCCGTCGCATAGCTGTACCTCTTTTAAAGAGCCGTCTTCGTTAAGTGGTATTGAGGCGTGGAAGAGCAGGTTGCTGTTGTATATGGCATACATGCAGCCATGGCTAAGCAGTGTGGCCACATGCTTGTGAAGCTTCTCGCTTGCAGAGAACGAATGGTGTAGCTTCGACATAAGTGTTTCCTCGTCGGGCGTCAGTCGGTTAGGGTCAGCCGGGTCTATTGTAGGGAAGAAACAACTTGTCATTTTGTACTCATTGCCATCCAAGGAGCATATTCCCCTTTCATAGTCAATATTGCTAAACAGGCATCTGTTGTTCATTGCCCATTCAGGATGACGCTTGAACAACTTGGCTTCTTCCTTGAATTGCAGTACTGCAATGGCCTTGTGCATTCGTGCTGTGAGCTGTCTGGTCTTTTCGTCCATCTTTGCGTCTTTCATCAGTCGTGGCATAAATTCTGTACAGGGGTCGTCGGCATAAGTCTCCATGGCAAAGGTAGCCAATGGCATTAGATTGATGCCGTATCCTTCCTCAAGTGTTGCCAGATTGGCATAGCGCAGCGACAGTCTTAGTACGTTGCAGATACATGCGTCGTTTCCTGCACATGCTCCCATCCACAAGATGTCGTGGTTGCCCCATTGAATATCCCAGCTGTGATAACCGCGGAGTGTGTCAAGAATGATGTGTGCACCTTCTCCACGGTCGAATATGTCGCCAAGAATATGCAGCTGGTCGATGGCAAGACGTTGTATCACATTACATAGTGCAACAATGAAGTCGTCGGCACGGCCAGTGGTGATAATGGTGTCGACAATCACTTTTACGTAAGCTGTCTTGTTATAGTCGTCTGTGCGTTCGTGAAGAAGTTCTTCAATAATGTAGCTGAAGTCAGAAGGAAGCGATTTGCGCACCTTTGAACGTGTATATTTGCTGCTCACGTCGCGGCAAACCCTTACCAGCTGGTGGATGGTGATATGATACCAGTCGTCAATGTCCTCTTCTGACAATTTCACTTGTTCGAGCTTTTCCTCGGGGTAGTATATGAGTGTGCAGAGTTCTTTTTTCTCGCTTTCTCTTATCTCGCTGCCGAATAGTTCGTTCACTTTTCGTTTAATGTTTCCTGAAGCATTTTTCAATACATGATGAAATGCCTGGTACTCACCGTGAAGGTCGGCGAGGAAATGTTCAGTACCCTTAGGCAGATTCAATATCGCCTCAAGGTTGATAATCTCAGTGCTTGCAGCAGCCACTGAGGGGAACGACTGCGACAATAGTGATATGTAGCGCAGGTTGTCCTTGATGTCATAGTGTGTTTTTGGATTCATAATTTTAGTTGGGTTAAAATACTATTAATAATTGCTTTGGTTTTTCTGTCGTTTTTTGAATGCGTTACCAGGAAGCCTTCCGGTATGCATGTGAAGTAGGTGCATAGAGCCATGGCCCTGGCAGCAAAGGATGACAGTTGCGACTCGTCGAGCTTGTATCTTAGTTCGTCTTCGTTGATACGAAGGTTGAATAATGCCACAGCCAACTGTAGAATGTCTGCAATGCCAATGGTCTTTTGGTCTGCCTTTTCTTTTATTGCCCTTATCATCTCTACCATGTCGTCTTGGCTATGTGAGCCGTTGTCGCCTATTTTGAGTATTGGCAAACTCTTCGCCTCGGCAATGTATCGGGCTCTTGCGGCAGGATAGTGCTTAATGTTTTCCGGATGACAGTCGGGTGGTGTGATTGAGAAGACTTCAGCACCATGCAGTATATATTCAAGTGAGGATGTTGAGTAACCGTATATCATTATCTGCCTCCACTGGTGGTAGTCGAGGGCACCGATCAGGTTAGCTTCTTCGTTGTCTATCCATTGTCTGTTGTTTGTGACAGCAGCCTTAAACAGCAAGAAAAGCGCTTTGCGTGTTATTTCATCCATGGCTTGAAACACGTTGCTGTCCATTACTTTTTGGAACACTCCAATCGTGTCCTTTGCCATTTGGCTGTCGGTGGTCTTGCTTGTGAACAGTGAGTTTGATACTGTTTCTATCCGGTCAGACCATCCAAGCCTTTTTGTGTTCATGTATTCCATTTCGCCCATCACGATAACGGAATAAGCCTGTCTTATGAGTCTTCTTTGGTATGTTGTCTGCCTGAAGAGTCTTAATGCAGTATTTTGTCTTGACATTATCCACGGTTCGAGTTGTCCGTGAGGAGTCACGACAATCCTTGCGTTATGTTTTTTTGCCATCGACATTACGATTGGCAGTGAATGGTGCCAACATCCGTGAATGTTGATAATGTCGGCATGTTGGGATGTCAGTTCTTTTTTTATTTCCTTTACGGTAGAAGCATTTCTCGACACGACATCATCTGTCATTGCCATGTTAAGAGTGTCGATATACTCGGCAATGACTTTATCGTCGTGTGGATTATAATGTATAATGTTCATCGTCTGATGAAATCATATTTGTCACATTTTGAATGCTTTATTTTCAAGGAGAGGTTTCGCCATGCCATGAACGATTCCAGTATTGGAATTTTCAATGGGCTGATGGTTTCGTCAGCCGCCCTCATTGCGTTTCCTGCAATAATCACCCTGATGAGATAGTTGACAAGGAGGGATAAAGCTGCTGCGGCACAGAGGATGTAGTTGCCAGACACCGGTGCCAATGCAATGACCGCGATGTGGCATGTGAGGTTGAGATGTAGCATAAAGGCATCGGCGTTTTCAAGTGTTTTGTAGAGTTTGCCGTGGCTTAGATGCTTCCGTGTCTCAATACGGTAGAGGTGGTCGTTTATCCATGTCTTTTTCGTTGGAGCGTCTTCTATAAGAGTGGCCTGTGGTTCGGCCGCCACCACCGTTTTCTTTCTTTCTCCGTATTCGTTGGCGAGGAAGTCGTATTCTCCCCTTAGAAACATCAGGCTATTGAGGAATCCGTTGTCTCTTATGAATTTCTCACGGCGGAACATCATGTTGTGTCCAGAGTAAGTGTACACCTGCTGATGTTGTGTTTCATAAGCCTCTCTCCACCATGTGGTGAGGCGTTCCAGCCGTTCGTAGTCTGTGGCGTCGTTGAGGTATCGTGTAGCTCCAATCACGAGTTCCGTGTCGTTACCGCATTTTGCGGCCATGGCGCTGAGCCATTTGTTGTCAGCCGGACTGCAGTCTGGGTCGGTAAAGATAACCCAGTCGTGTTTTGCAGCTTTCACCCCGACTGTAAGGGCCAGTTTTCTTCTGCTGATATAATGGCTCGAGTCTGGGATAAAAGTAACATACAGGTTGGTATGGTTGTTTTTCAGACGTTTCAGCACTTCAGCCGTGTTGTCGGTCGAAGACTCGTCGACAACAATCACCTCATACCGTCCTTCATAGTCTTGGGAGAGGAATTTTGGAAGGTTACGTTCAATCTCTTCCTCGCCGTCATGTACGGCGAGGACTATAGAGATTGATGGGAAAACGTTTTGGTCCTGTCTGTCAGTCTCGTCTTTCCGCGGCCTTCTTATCAATGGTGTGAATGCCGCCGAGAAGACGTTGAGTCCGAGCAGTGCAGCTCCAATTATGATTGTCAACGTGTCGATTGTCATATTAAATATTGTTCAAATCTTCTGTCGTGTAGCCTTTTGGCATCTGACGGCAGTTATACTGTGAAGCCATGATTTCGCCATAAGCGCCTGCAGAGCGTAATGCAATGAGGTCGCCGCGCTTTGTGGCATTCAACTCAACCTGCTTTGCGAAAACATCACTTGATTCGCAAATAGGCCCTACCACATCGTAAGTCTCAGGCGCGTCTTCGCTTGTGATGTTCTCAATCTTATGATATGCCTGGTAGAGTGCAGGACGTATAAGGTCTGTCATACCAGCGTCAACGATGGCGAACTTCTTCACTTCCCCTTGCTTTATGTAAAGCGTGCGTGTGATTAGCGAACCGCATTGGGCCACCACGGAGCGTCCGAGCTCAAAATGCAGCTTT
>CALZAP010000171.1 GCA_945614335.1 uncultured Prevotella sp. | reverse complement strand
GAGCTTATGGGTCTGATGCAAGTCTGAAGCCACATCGATATGGGCGCACATACTCGCTGCCAAAGGCTTTTCGCTGACACGAAGCAACTGCAGGTCGGCCCAACGCACATCGGTGCTCAAAGTGGCCTGCAGTTTCTTTGTTGACACAAGGGCGTCGAAGTTTATTTCGCCGTCGAGAAGGGCGTTACTGCTGTTGAGCCTTGCATGCCCCACTCCATCTTCAAGAAGTGCGGAAAGCGTGACGTTGTCAACATTCAGATGTCCATAACCAAATTGGCGCACATTGGCTTCTGCCTTCAGCCTTGTGCTTTTCGAAAGCATCGAGAAACCGCGACCGCTTACCTTCACGTCACCACTGAACAGTTTCAGGGAGTCGCGTGGCATGAAATGACGAATGTCGAGGTTTGACACGTCTATCTTTGCCGAATAACGTTCTGTAGGCATGATAAAACGCCCGTCTAACTTCACTGTCCCACATCCTTCTTTCAATGCCAGGGCAGCAGTATAGTCCTGGCCGTCGGCAGTCAACTGGCCGTTGAGCTTCGTGCCTTTCGGTATACGGATAGAACCATCGGCAGAAAGAAGACTGTTGAGAAACGACAGGTTGCCGGTGGAGGCGTTTACCTTTACCCTTGCCTTCATCTTATCCATCTCTGTGGGATTCAAGGCATATCCTTTTGCATTCAGTTCAAAAGCGTCGGGCAGAGAAACGCTGAGTGTGTCAATCTCTACACGACGAAGGTTGCCATTGGCTGATGCGGCAACGCGTAACGCCCGATCCGGATAACGGCGTACGAAATCAACAGGAAGTGTTCCAGCATAACGGAAGATGTCGTTCTTGCCAAATTCTGCAAAAAGGCGCAAATTAACCTTACCCGGGTTACGTCGGTCAAATGCGTTCAAGTCAACGCTACAGGTTGCGGAAAGTTTCGAATCGGGAGTGGAAAGATTGAGCACCGGTATGTCGACCTTTAAGGAATCGAGGGATACAGGCATGAACACATCTGTAATGGCAAGGCCGCTCTTTTCCTTCATACGGAACTGCCTCACTATCAGGCCTGCCTTCGGGTCCTGATAGAACAACGAGTCGACCACAATTCCTATCTCGCTTAAAGCTATGTGATTAGCGTCAAGACCGCTCACATAAGGCTCATACATGTTGTCAACCGACAACTTTGAACCGTAAAGAGCTAGACGACCGGCTTCATAACGCTGTGCGCCAAGGTCCACAAAGGTCTTCAGTACCTCAAACTTCTTTATGGCCGCCACCACGTTCATCGTGTCACCAATGGTATGGAAAGCCACTTTCGTGTTTCCAATGTTTGCCTTGGCTATAGCTATCTTCCATTTCTGTTCAGATGTCGTGGTGTCTGGCGGCACAGTGTCGGGCAACAGGGCTATATCCACATCTCCACCCTCAAGCGACACTCCATCCACATCGACAGTCTCTTCCAACAGGTCCACGCCACGGCTTTTCATCTCTATCAGAGATACAAAACCCCTTATTCGCGCCGCGGCAATAAATCCGTCGGTGTCAAACTTTGCGTCGTTCACCTTAAATTGGTCTACCACGACCTTTCCTTTTACCAATGGCCATAACTGCACATCAGCGATGATGGACTTCACGTCGGCTATAGTGTCACGTACATTCGCCGCCTTCTCGTCAGGCTTAATGAAACTGACTTTCTCAACCCTTAAGTCGAGCGGAAAGCTCAACGACACACATCCCACGCCAACCTCAGCACCCGTAGCCTCAGACAAATAGTCGGCTGCCTTCTGTACAAGATAATTCTGTACAGACGGTATGTATAATAATATTGTCGCAACCAGAAACAACACAATGGGTGTCAACAATATAGAAGTAGTCCACAACAGAAACTTTTTCATCGGTGATTCATTTTTCTGCAAATGTAGGCTATTTTTCCCAAATAAAAGAAGTATTGAAGTGAAAATATCAAAAAATCACTCCTTATTTAGTATTTTTTTCCATAAAGGGTCATTGGGGAGGGGGGCGTCAAGTACTATCTTTTGCTTACTGACAGGATGAACAAACTCTACATGACGCGACAGCAACGAGATACTTCCGTCGGGATTGCTGCGGCGCGCTCCATACTTCAAGTCACCACGTATAGGACAACCCATGGCAGCCAACTGACAGCGTATCTGATGATGACGACCGGTAAACAGGCGGATTTCCAATATATGGAAACTATCGCCCGAAGCAATAAGCCTGTAGTCAAGCACGGCTTTCTTCGAATCCTTCACCTCGTGGTCGTAGGCAAAACTCTTGTTCAGTTTCTCATTGCGCACTATCCAATGCGTCAGACGGCCTTCGGCCTGAGAGGGACGGTTTTTTACAATAGCCCAATAAGTCTTGTGCACCTCGCCTGTGCGAAACATCTCGTTAAGACGACTTAACGCCTTCGACGTGCGGGCAAAAATCACAAGACCGCTGACTGGACGGTCAAGACGATGAGTCACGCCAAGAAACACGTTGCCAGGCTTGGCATACTTCACCTTTATATATTCCTTCACAAAATCAGAGAGCGGAGTGTCGCCAGTCTTGTCGCCCTGGACGATCTCTCCGCTTTCCTTATTCACCACTATAACGTGGTTATCTTCATAAATTACTTCCAATTGTAAGAATGTTCAATTGATGAATCCACTATTACATGTTCATACCACCGTCTATCTGGATTACCTGACCAGACACATAGCTCGACATGTCAGAGGCAAGGAACAGACACACGTTGGCAATATCCTCTACCTGACCGCCACGACGGAGTGGAATCTTCTTCATCCAGTCCTTGCGGATATCCTCAGGCAGCTGAGCTGTCATGGCTGTCTCGATAAATCCGGGAGCAACGGCATTGGCACGCACACCCTTTGGACCCAGTTCCTGGGCAATAGACTTTGCAAGGCCAATCATACCAGCCTTTGAGGCAGAATAGTTGCACTGTCCGGCATTACCATGAACACCTACAACACTCGACATATTGATGATTGAACCGCTGCGCTGACGAAGCATTATTGGGGCACAAGCGTGGATAAAGTTGAAAGCCGACTTCAGATTCACGTTTAGCACAGCATCCCACTGCTGCTCTGACATGCGGAGCATCAAGCCGTCCTTGGTGATACCGGCATTGTTTACCAATACATCGATGGAACCGAAGTCTTCCTTTATCTTGGCTACAACAGCCTCTGTCTCTGCAAAGTCAGCTGCGTTGCCTGCATAAGCGTTGCACTTCACGCCAAGAGCCTCAATCTCCTTGCGTGTTGCCTCAAGGCCGGCAGCCATTTCATCGTTAAGAACGAGGTCTGTAAATGCGATATTAGCTCCTTCCTGAGCAAATTTCATGGCAACGGCCTTACCGATACCACGTGCTGCACCTGTAATGAGGGCAGTCTTACCACTTAATAATCCCATTTTTTCTTTTATTTTATTTTAAATGTAAATAATTCTATTCTTTGGATTCTTTCTACGAAAAAAACTATTTTATCAAGCTTTTTCCCAAGGCACCATACACAACCTTTGCCACAAGAGGCTTGCTCATCTCCTCTGTCATGCCATGACCAAGACGTCCGTAGATATACGGCACCTCAAGCCCCTTAATACAATAGTGTGTAATGTCGGCCACCAGTTCCACATTCTCAATGTCAAACTCCCCCTCAGCCTTTCCTTCAGAATAAACCTTGCGGAACAACTCAATCTCGTCCTCATCGAAATTCTTACGCTGCTTTTCCACCATCCAGATATTGCGGAAAAACTCAGCCCTTAGATTTCCGTTACGCACCACCGTCTCCTTTATCATGCTCAGGTGGGTGTATATCAATTCAATAATCTTGTCTTGCGGACGGATTTTCTTTGCTGCCACTTCATCCAACTTGTCAGACAAGCGTTCCAACTCTGACTCAATGACAGCATAATACACCTCCTCCTTACTCTTGAAATATGTATAAAGAGTACGGCGGCCTTTACCCGATGAAATGGCAATGTCATTCATCGTGGTGTTCTCAAAACCATTCTTGGCAAATAGCTGACGGGCTACATCCACTAATTTCTGTCGTGTCTTGGATATTGACATCTGCTTCCCCTCCTTTTTCTAAATATTGCACATACCTGTTATCGTGTGCAAAATTACTTATTATATTTGGAATAAGCAAGAAAATCAGCAAAAAATCAGCAAAAAGTCGGGGAAACAGGGCAAAATAGAGGTTATTTTGAAAAAAAACTGCATTTTTCTTGCAAGATTAAAAAAAAAGCAGTACCTTTGCACCCGCAAATAAGAAATAACATCGCGGAGTGGAGCAGTTGGTAGCTCGCCAGGCTCATAACCTGGA
>CALZAP010000170.1 GCA_945614335.1 uncultured Prevotella sp. | reverse complement strand
CGCCTGATATTTATGATATTGGTGAGTACGAGCCTCATTCCTCCGGGCCTCTCGCTATCTGCTTGCACATGATGCTGATTTCTGCCACAAGCAGGGCAGAGAAGATGATGATGAAGAGGATAAGCGTCGTCAGCACGCCTCCGGCATGTACATCGCTGACTGCCGTCCATGTAGGCATCATGTCCTGTATCGCCCACGGCTGACGCCCCATCTCTGCGACAATCCATCCCGCCTCGCTGCATATCCATGCCAACGGTATCATCGCCACGGCAAGCATCTGCAGCCAGCGCATCTTCTGGATGTCGTATCTGTAAACGACGAGAAGCATCAAAGCGAAGAACGCAAGGAAGAGCGTGCCAAGGCCCACCATCACTCTGAACGAATAGAAACATACCGGGATGTAAGGCACCAGCTGCTCTGCGTCTTTTATGAAACCGTAGCCGAAATACGGCATGTCCGCCTTCAGACTCTTGGCGAGCGACTGCAGCTGCCGTTTGTCGTCAGACGTGAGAGTCTTCGACGAGGCGAGGCTGCGGTAGGTCTGGAGATTCTCAATGGCACGTTTGCCTATCGCCTGCTTCTCTTTCAACGACAACGCCGTCGTGCCGTCAGGCTTCGTATAGCCTCCCTCCACGATGTCTTTCACTCCGGGCACAAAGCCATGGATGTCGCGCGTGGCAAGGAAAGAGAGCGCGTATGGAGCCGCGATGTGCAGAGGCGGTTCGCCGCCCTTCTGCCATTCGGGCTGCTCAAAAGGATTGACGGCTGCTATGACGGTCAGCGACTGGTCGGTGTCGCCCTCATACAACGCTTCCATCGCAGCCAGCTTCATAGGCTGCGTCTTCGCAACCATATAGGCAGAACCGTCGCCCGTATGCAGCGTCAGCAATATGGCGACAAGGCCGACGATGCCCGCAACCTTTATGCTGCGCAAGGCGAGAGCCACATGACGGCGGCGGAGGAGATACCAGCAGCTGACACCCACAACAAACAACGCTCCCACTATCCATGCCGACGTGACGGTGTGGCAGAACTTGTTGACAGCGAAAGGCGACAGGGCAACGTCAAGAAACGAGGTCATCTCGTTGCGCATAGTGTCTGGATTGAACTCACAGCCTACAGGATACTGCATCCAGCTGTTCGCCACCAATATCCACCAGGCGCTGAAAGTCGCGCCAATGCCCGTAAGCCATGTCGATGCCAGATGGAAACCGCGGCTCACCTTCTTCCAGCCGAAGAACATGACAGCGACAAAGGTGCTCTCCATGAAGAACGCCACAATGCCCTCGATAGCCAACGGCGCGCCGAAAATGTCGCCGACAAACCAAGAATAGTTGCTCCAGTTTGTGCCGAATTCAAACTCAAGCACGATGCCCGTAGCTACGCCAATGGCAAAATTGATGCCGAACAGACGCTGCCAGAATTTTGCCGTGACAAGCCAGTCAACACTCTTCGTGCGGTAGTACATGGTTTCCATGATGCCCATAATCAAGGCAAGGCCCAACGTCAAAGGCACAAACAGCCAGTGATAGATGGCTGTCACCGCAAACTGCAAACGTGCCCAGTCAACGGCAGACGAATCGATGTTCATCAAAATGTTCAGTAGATGATTCATGCTGTATAAATAATTAAAGTTAATGATTTCAAAAATACCGCGCGTGTCACCGGCGCCCGGAAATCTCCTGCATCACGAAATCCGCCTCTTTGCCCTCCTCGGCATTCGCAGAGAGGAAATTAGGGAAGAAAAGCAGTTTCATCACGACAAGCACGATGAGCAGCTTCAGAAAGATAATCGCCCAAAGAGTGCGGCCCAACGTCATGTTGCGGAAACCGTCAACATACAGGTCTGCCACTCTGCATAATATGTTCTTGACACTCATGCTTTCATGTTGTTTTTCAATGCAGAAGCATCATTCTGCATAAAGTAGGTTTCAGTTGGATACGAAAAAAATTTTCCAATCGCAAAATTAAATTAATTTTCCAACACGAACAACTATTTTGAGTGAATTTTTGTTAAGGCGGGTTCTATTCATTTGCTTTGTCATTTTTTTGATTTGTTTTCGACATAAAATTGCAAGTAGAAGAGGGTGTAGCGGGGTACGTTAGTCCCCGACAGCCCACCCTTTTTCGCAAGACATTGTGATTTCAAATTCGCGAGAGACGCGCAGAAATCTCCGACGAGAACAACGGCGGCGTACAGACGCTGAATTTCACGTTACACACAACACTCTGTTCTTCAACACGTTACAACAAACACAACGACATAAAATGCCAATTTGTTGAAGAAAAACAGGCTGAAAAACGCCCAAAATAGTCTATTTTGCCTCGAAAAACAGTCAATTTCACAATGTAAGATTGACTGTTTTGACACGCAAGATTGACTATTTTGCCTCACAAGGTTGACTATCTTGCCTCGCAAGGTTGACTATCTTGGCACACAAGACACCCAGAACAGCACCCGGACAAAGCAAAAACAGCGTTTACAAATGTTAATTCCAACTTTTCCCGTTGTCAAGATTTTTCACACCACGTCACGGTTTTTGACGCGGAAGCCAAGGCACCATTAAGCCCCGAAGACAGTTCGCATCAAGCGCAAGGGGTTGGCTTCTGTTCTTGTTTTTTCTGATTGATGCAGGATTTCACTGTGCTCCATAAGTCTCTGCTCAAGGAGGTCACTTTTAGAAAAAAAACTCTGTAAAATTGCATTTGCTGTTTGAATCCTCGTATATTTACGTAAAGCACCATTACTTAACATGTCTTAAAACTTTTATACAAAAGAAAATTATTTCGCAAAAAAGCAGTAATTTTGAAGCATCAATGCTATGAAACATCATCGCATCAATGACAAAGAAATGTACTCCTTATCACATGGCATAGGAATTCATACTTAAAGATGTCCCCAAAATAACAAATAACAAATTATCATGATATATACAGAAAACAAATTAATACGACAAAAGATGTTAGAGATTTCTTCTACTATCTCCTTTTTGAACGTAAAGTCAACTTTCATCCAGATGAATCATTTGAGAATTATATTGATTTAGTTACGCAAGAGCCATCATTTACGAGTCAAGAATGTAAATTCTTTAATCGCTTGATGGATGAATCTTTTAGCGAAAGGAATGTGTTGATATGAAATTGGAATAGGTGTATGATCGCATCTTTGAACGAATAACAAGCATATTACCACAAAGTTTTACTATTCTATACGCATAAAAAACATTAATATTATACTCTTATGAACAAGAATTGGACCAGGGATGAAACTATAGTTGCTTTTAATGTGTATTGTAAAATACCTTTCAAAGACAGCAACAAGAACCATCCTATGGTTATAAAATACGCAAAAATCATTGGAAGAAGACCAAGCGCACTTAACATGAAAGTTGGTAATTTAGGTCGTTTAGACCCAAAACTGAAAGAAAAGGGTATCGTCGGTTTGTCTCATGGTTCTAAAGTTGAACAAATGGTTTGGGACGAATTCTATGATAATCCCGAGCAACTGATTTATGAGAGTGAATGCCTTATAGCCAAATATTCCAATGATACTATAGAACATACGTCAAACATTGATTTAACGAATTTGCCAGAAGGAACAGAGAGGGTTGCAATGATTAAGCAAAGGGTTAATCAAACATTTTTTCGCAGTACGGTGTTGTCTTCGTATGATAGTACATGTTGTATTTCTGGAATAAGGAACGAACAATTAGTTGAAGCATGTCATATTTCTGATTGGAAGAGTGATTTAAAGAATAGGACAAATCCACATAATGGAATATGTCTTAATCCGTTTTTTCACAGGGCATACGACAAATACTATATATCTATTACGCCAGATTATTACATAGAAATATCAGAGAGACTTTTAGACGATATAAAATCTGACAATTCTCGTAAATATCTGCAAAGTATAGATAGAAGGCATATTATCATTCCTGAGAAATTTTCACCAGATAAAGACTTGCTTCAACTCCATTATAATAAGTATAAGGAATTATTATAAACTAAAGAAGTCTTCGTGTTGACCTGAGCTCGCGAAAGGCAATTTAAACACAATAATTATGAAGAAAATTTTATCTATCCTACTCCTCGCCTTAATAGCAGTGGGAATTATTTCATGTAAAGACAAAGAGGTAAAAGTCACTCCAATAATTTCAAAAAAGGACAATTTGTTAAACGAGGCAAAGAAAGGCTTAAACTATTACATTAAAGACAAGGTGTATAATCCTGACGCTTTTAAGATGAGTGAAACACAGATAGTATACTCATCCGATAGTGCATGTGTGATAAAATTCAGATTTATTGCCGAAAACCGAGTTGGTGGGCATGTCAATGGGAAGGCACAATGGATATGGCTGAAACA
>CALZAP010000169.1 GCA_945614335.1 uncultured Prevotella sp. | reverse complement strand
TGGAGACAAGGCACGAGATGGCATCCTACGATGCCGACTACATACGCATGGCCATCTACAACAACATTTTCGGCCAGAAACGCCTCGCACAATTCTATTGCCAGCGCGCCGTTAACAATCCCGGCTTCGAGAAAAACAACAAAGAAGACTACTGCGATGCGTTGCGCATGCTTGCCGAAATGAACTATAAGGGCTGTCGCTACCAAAACAGCATCGAATATGCCAAGAAAGCCACCGAGGTTGCAAGAAAATACAACAACCGAGAACTCGAATGCAAGATGAAACACTGCCTGGGACGCAACACCGTGAAAATCGGCGACCCAAAGACAGGCTACAAGCTAATGTGGGAAGCCACTAAAGAAGCTGAAACGATATTCAAGGACGCACCTGGCATATACACAGCCGACGAGGTAGTTTACAGTTTTGCAACCATACTCGAAATGATGCTCAAGGAGGGTACACCTGCCGATGCTATTCCCCACATACCAGAAATGACCAGACGACTGACCGAGGTGGAAAAAAGCGGTTTGCTACCAGAAATCTACATAGACTCAAGAAAAGCTTCTGTCTATGCCATGATAATGAAGATCTATGACAAGGTTGGCGATGCCAAGAATGCCGAGAAATACAAGAAGGAGTATGAAAAGACGAGCATTGGAAAGAGCGAGACGGGAAAAATGAATATCGTTTCGCACTATCTCACAACAAAACAGTATTCCCTGTTGCTTAATACAACGCAAGTCAACCGCGAAAAAATCAGGGCGGAATTGCAAGACTCTATCACCTCTGATTTTTTCACCAACGTCCTTGCCAACGAGTTAGAGGCATACAAAGCCATGGGAAACGAGCGAATGGCACGTATCACGGCTGAGAACATGCTAACCATGAGGGACTCCATCGAAAAGCGTACACAGGAAAGCGACGTAATACAGCTCGCAAAGATGTATGAGACACAGGAGAAGGAACTTCGTCTCGCTGACCAGGACCGTCTCCTTGCCCGTCAGCGTTTCATACTCTATGGCTTCGTCGGACTCCTGTCGCTCGCTGCCATCACCATAGCCCTGATGATTTACTACAACAAGAAAATCAACCGCCGTAGCAAGGCTACCGTTGCAACCATATCCCAGCTAATGGAGCAGCAAGACGAACTTTCAAAACTCCGTCCAGACGATATCACCAATGGCGACACCGACAGTTTCGTCAAGGAGATAAGCATGCGGCAGTCTGTCAATCTCCTAAAGGACGACAAAAGCGGCACCATAGAAGAAGTGGCACTTCGCTGCGGTTTTAAAGACGAGAAGACCTTCATACGCCTCTTCGAAAACCAATACGGCCTCACACCGAGCGAATACCGCCGCTGGAACAAACTCACACATAAGGACAGCGACAATGCCACAGACATGAAGACATCGTTCATACGCAACATGTCGCACGAAATACGAACTCCACTAAACCAAATATCTGGTTTCGTACAACTGCTCACCGACCCGAATGTCAAGCTCGACGACAGCCAAAAGAAGGAGTTCAACGACATCATCGTCGACCAGACACGTCACATGACAAAGATGCTCAACGACCTTATAGAGATATCAGAATACGAATCCGACAACAGCATGCTTCCCGCAACCGACATCACTGTCAACAGCATTCTCATTTCCGTAATGGAACGCCATGCCGAAGCAAAGCTTGGTGTAAAACTCATATATGAAACAATGGACGACAACGTAATGATTACTTCAAACCACGACGCTATAGTAAGAATCCTTTCCTGCCTTGTGGACAACGCCATAAAGAACACCGACTCAGGCTCTGTCACAGTAGCCTTCTCCCCCACTTCGTCTGGCGGAACATTCAGCGTGACAGACACCGGCCGTGGCGTACCGACAGACAAGGCAGAAACCATATTCGAACGTTTCTACAAGCTCGACAGCTTCACCCCAGGCGTAGGTCTTGGTCTCACGCTGTCAAGAGCCATTGCCAAGCGAATTGGCGCCCGAGTGTCAATAGACACCAACTACAATGCCGGAGCACGTTTCACCATAGAATTATAAAGCCATTCAAATAAATGAACATAGAATCCATCCGCGACTATTGTCTGTCGCTTCCAGCCACTTCAGAATACTTCCCCTTCGACGAGACTACCCTCGCCTTCCGGGTAGCCGACAAGATATTTGCCATGATCGACCTCGACGACACCGAGTGGTTTGTACTCAAGTGCGACCCCGACTATGCCGTGGAGCTTCGTGAATTGCATGCAGAAATCTCACCTGCATGGCACATGAACAAAAAGCATTGGAACCAGCTCAATCTCTACGGTTCCCTCCCCGACACCCTCATCCAGTCGCTTATACGCCACAGCTACGACCTTGTAGTGAAAAAACTACCAAAGAAAACAAAAGAGATAATCATACAAGCCTCAAGCAAATAGAACATACAAAGGCTTTGGACGGAAATGCCTTCTACCTCCATATTGCAGGAGGATAGAAGGCATCGGCTATATGGTTTACGGTGAAGCCCGACGAGGGACTTCCCGTAATGGCTATTATGTCAAATCGTATATTCAAGGATATGCGGTGAAGTTTTATATATGCGTTGGCTGCCCTTGCAACAGAAAGCATCTTGCGCGAGTCGATGGTCTGCTCGGGTTGCATGAAGAGGTCGTTACTACGCGTTCTTACTTCTACAAACACAAGGGTGTTGTCGTGAAGCATGACAAGGTCGAGATCGCGATGGCCTTGGCGCCAGTTTCTTTCAACCAAGCGGTAACCCCGGTCGACAAGATAGTGCATGGCGACATCCTCACCCCATTTCCCCAGTTCATTATGCGCAGCCATAACTTTAATCTTTTAATTTTAATAATTCTTTAATCTCGCGCAACGCGCGACTACAGACTCTCGAGCATACGCTTGATAACTACCGTGGCCGAGATTTCGCGGTTGGCTGCCTCTGGGATAACGAGAGAGTTGGGACTCTCAATGACATCGTCGGTGACGATAAGACCACGACGTACGGGGAGACAATGCATGAACTTGCCGTTGTTGGTGACTGCCATGTGGGCAGAGTCGATAGTCCACGACATATCCTTACAGAGAATCTTTCCGTAGTCGGCAGGACGGGTGACACCCGGACAGCTCCAGTTCTTGGCATATACGAAGTCGGCATCTTCGAGAGCCTTCATCTGGTCGTACTCCACACGGGCATCGCCCACAAACTTCGGGTCAAGCTCGTATCCCTCTGGATGGGTGACTACAAAGTCTACGTCGGCTGCATTCATCCATTCGGCAAACGAGTTGGGAACGGCCTGGGGAAGAGCGCGGCAGTGAGGTGCCCAGGAGAGAACTACCTTGGGACGAAGCCCCTCTGCCCCCAGGTGTGGGGTGTTTTCGGTGATGGTGATAAGGTCGGCAAAAGCCTGAAGAGGATGGACGGTGGCTGACTCCATGGCAAAGACGGGGCGACCGCTATACTTGATAAACTGGTTGATGACAGTCTCTGCATAGTCATACTCACGGTCGGTGAGACCGGCAAAGGAGCGCACGCCTATGAGATCGCAGTAGCATCCCATCACTGGTATGGCCTCGAGCAGATGTTCGCTCTTGTCGCCATCCATTATGACACCACGTTCAGTCTCCAACTTCCATGCACCTGCATTCACGTCAAGGACGATGACGTTCATACCAAGGTTCATCGCTGCCTTCTGTGTGGAAAGGCGTGTGCGCAATGAGTTGTTGAAGAACACCATCATGAGTGTCTTGTTCTTACCGAGGTTCTGATACTTGAACCTGTCTTTCTTTATCACTTCTGCCTCAAGAAGCGCCTTCTGAAGGTCGCCGAGGTCTTGTACGTTCATAAATGTTTTCATATTCTTTATATTTTGTTTTGGGGGAGTTATTTTTTAGGGAGTTATGATGGGGAGTTATTTTTGGGGGAGTTATGATGGGGAGTTATGATGGGCCAATACTTTATGCGTATAAACATTTGGCTTCTTATAACTTCCCATTATAACTTCCTTTTATAACTTCCTTTTATAACTCCCGAAAAAATTACTTCCCATTATTCTCTAATTTGCCCTTCTCCCTCGATAAGCCACTTGTATGTGGTGATTTCTTCAAGTCCCATAGGACCACGAGGGCCGAGTTTCTGAGTACTGATACCAATCTCCGCTCCAAGTCCGAATTGTGCTCCGTCGGTGAAACTTGTTGGGGCATTTACATATACACAAGCGGCATCCACCAACTGCTGGAACTTTGTTGCGTTGTCCCTATTGTCGGTGATGATACATTCGCTGTGTCCAGAGCCATAGGTGGCTATGTGCTCGATGGCCTCGTCGATGGAGTCAACCACCTTCACTGCCATCTTGTAGTCCATGAACTCGG
>CALZAP010000168.1 GCA_945614335.1 uncultured Prevotella sp. | reverse complement strand
TAGTCCCATTTTCGAACGGTTTCCTGCCGTTTCGGTGATCCGCTTGGGGCTCGAACCCAAGACCCCAACATTAAAAGTGTTGTGCTCTACCGACTGAGCTAGCGGATCTCCCATTTAAATACACCTATGCTCTAAAAGCGGTGCAAAGGTACGGACTTTTTTTAATATAACCAAATAAAAATGCATTTTTTTGCGTTTTTTCCTTGATTTTTTTATTCTTCGTGCTCTTTTTCCACCTCTTCCTCACCCTCTTTGGTCACATACCTCTTATAATATGCAATGAGAAGGGTGGTGAGGGGGAGGGCGATGATAAGGCCGATGAAACCAAGAAGGGCGCCCCACACCGAGAGGGACAGTAGCAGGATGGCGGGGTTGAGTCCCATGGCCTTACCCATAATCTTTGGTGTCAACACCATGTCGGTGATGAGCTGCACTATGGCAAAGACGGCAAGGGCTGAGAGTAGTATCACCCAGAAATTCTGTCCGGTGTCGGCCGCCTTCAGACCGGCAAGCAGGGCTATGGGAATGAGACCAAAGCCATGGACGTAGGGCACAAGACTCAACAGGCCCATGAGTATTCCAAGACCGATGGCCATGGGAAAGCCGATGATGGTGAAACCTATGCAGAAAAGGATGCCGATGGACAATGCCACCAGACCCTGACCGCGTATATAACTGTCGAGCTGACGTTCCACGTCGTCCATAAGCGATCGCCAGAACGGGCGGGTCTTCTTAGGAAACATACGTATGAAGCCTTGAGACAACACCTCATAGTCGAGAAGTATGAAGAAGAGATAGATGAGCGTGACGAGCGAGGCGATGACGCTGATGATGACGTTGGCGGTCTCGGTGATTACAGCAAACACCTTCGGCATCGCATTTCGTATGGCCTCCGACACTTCCCTGTTTTGGAAGAAGCGCTGTATATCGTCGCTGTTTTCAGAAAGCCACTGATGAACGGCAAGTGGGATGTTGCTGATTTTTGTGGTCTGGTGCAGATAGCGTGTCACAAGCTCTCCCAACTTCTCAAACTGTTCGATCATTGGCGGAATGATAAGGTAAACGATGCCGCCTATGACCCCAAGCACGAACACGAGGGTTACGATGATGCTCAGAGCACGCCCCGGCACATGCAGTCTGTTCTGCACAAAAACAACTATAGGATAGAGCATATATGCCAATAGCCATGCTATGAAAAACGGCAGTAGCACATTGCTCAGATAGTTCACCACAAACAGTATTGCCCCAATGAGCAAGGCTGTAAGCATGCCACGCACGAAGCGGTCGAAAGTGATGGTCTTCTCTAACATAATTATATATATTTACTTGCTATTTTTCTGTGCCTTCCTGAAACATTCCCTGCAGAGGGGTTCATACTCCTGCATTTCGCCGAGCATCACCCGCTTGTCGCCTTGCACCTTTCGGTGGCTTACATAGGCGAGGGCTCCGCACCGTACACAGATGGCATGCACTTTCTGCACGTCGTCGGCAATGGCACACAAGGCCGGCATCGGACCGAAGGGCACACCCTTATAGTCCATGTCCAGTCCTGCCACGATAACCCTCACCCCGCGGTTGGCGAGTTCGTTACACACTTCCACAAGCCCGTTGTCGAAGAATTGGGCTTCATCGATGCCCACGACATCAATGTCAGACGACAACAGCAGTATCTGTGCCGATGAGTCGATGGGTGTCGACATGATGGCATTGCTGTCGTGGCTGACCACTTCTTCTTCGGAGTATCTCTTGTCTATTGCAGGCTTGTAGATCTCCACTTTCTGTTGGGCGAATTTAGCCCTTCTCAAACGGCGTATTAGTTCCTCTGTCTTACCAGAGAACATTGAGCCGCACACCACTTCTATTCTGCCGGGACGGTGCACTTCCCCTGTTAAGTTTTCTATCATTTCGGTACAAAATTACAAATTGGTATTAAAATATGCAAAGTTTTTGGCATTTTTTTTCGCTATTCGACAATTATTCACTACATTTGCCGATAATATGGGCACATTATACATCGTTCCGACCCCTGTGGGTAATATGGAAGACATGACATTCCGCGCTGTCAGAATCCTGAAAGAGGCTGACTTGGTGCTGGCTGAGGACACCCGTACATCGGGCATCCTCCTTAAGCATTTCGACATTCAGAACAAGCTGATGTCGCATCATAAGTTTAACGAGCACGGCACTTCTGCCGGCATAGTAGACCGCCTCAAGGCCGGACAGAACATTGCGCTGATAAGCGACGCCGGCACACCGGGCATCAGCGACCCAGGTTTCCTGCTCGCCCGCGAGGCGGCAAAGGCAGGAGTGGTGGTGACATGCCTTCCCGGCCCTACCGCCTTTGTCCCGGCTCTGGTGATGAGCGGCCTTCCTTGCGACAGGTTCTCGTTTGAAGGATTCCTGCCTCAGAAGAAAGGACGACAGACACGGCTTAAGGCCCTCGCCGAGGAACAGCGCACTATGGTGTTCTATGAATCTCCCTACAGACTGCTGAAGACGCTGACGCAGTTTGCGGAGTATTTCAATCCCGACCGCCAGGCGTGCGTCTGCCGTGAAATCTCAAAGATACACGAGGAGGCTGTGAGGGGAAGCCTCGCCGAACTGGTGGAACATTTCACCGCCACTGAGCCAAGAGGAGAAATAGTGGTGATAGTGGCTGGTAATGACATAAAAAAATAACAAAAAAAGCTATGTATATGAAAAAACTGATGTTAGTAGGCTTGTGTATGGCTGCGATGGTGGCCTGCAAGCAGGAGAAAACGAAAGGTGACTCAGCACTGGTACAACAGCGCGACTCGTTGACACAGATCATTGCACAGAAAGACAATGAGATCGACGACATGATGTCGACAATGAACGAAATTGAAGAAGGCTTCAGGGAGATTTCCGAGGCTGAAAACCGCGTCAGCATCGCAAAGGACGGCGAGGGTGCAAACAAACAGCAGCGCATACGCGAGAACATGCAGTTCATCCAGCAGACAATGTCGCAAAACCGCCAGTTGATAAACAAGCTGCGCCAGCAGCTGAGGGAAAGTTCGTTCAAGGGTGAGCAGTTCAAGAAAGCCATCGAAAACCTAGCCTTTCAACTGGAAGAGAAAAACCAGCAGATACAGCAACTTAGAGCCGAGCTTGACGCAAAGGACATCCACATCTCAGAACTGGACGAGAGCATTGCAAACCTCAACACCGACGTGAGCAACCTCACCACCGAGAGCTCAAAGAAAACGGAGACCATCAACGCACAGGACAAGGAGCTGAACACTGCATGGTTTGTGTTCGGTACGAAGAGCGAGCTGAAGGAACAGAACATCTACGCCGGAGGCAAGGTGCTTCAGGGCAACTTCAACCGCGACTATTTCACAAAGATAGACATACGTATAGACAAGGAGATAAAGCTTTACTCGCGTTCTGCCGAGATGCTCACAGCTCATCCGTCAAACAGCTACACCCTGCAGCGTGACGCCAACAAGCAGTATGTGCTGCGCATCACCAATCCACAACTGTTCTGGAGCACCAGCAAATATCTTGTTATACTTGTGAAGTAGTTGACAAGTGGACAAGTGGACAAGTGGACGAGGGGACGAGTCCTATCACAAAATAAATGCGGGCTGACAAATGATAATGGTTTGTCAACCCGCATTTTGGCTTTCATGCAAACGATTGCGCAGATGATATAGGCAATTATCACGGGAAAGCAATCGCCCTGACGGAAGAATTTGTAATTTTGCAAAGGAAACGATAATCTTCGCAAATTATAATTAAGAACCGATAGAAATGAGAAAGATTTACACTTTAGTCATCGCACTGTTTATTGTGATGCAAGCTGCGGCTCAGGGATGGCCAAAGCAGTACAAAGGAGTGATGCTGCAAGGCTTCGCCTGGGACTCGTATTCAGCCTCAAGCTGGCCAAAGCTTGAAAGCCAGGCTGACGAGATTGCAGAATACTTCGACCTGATATGGGTGCCTAACTCCGCCTACGCCGGAAGCATGACCATGAACATGGGCTACCACCCCGTTTACTGGTTCAAGCAAGACTGCGCCTTCGGCACCGAGAAGGAGCTCCGCTCAATGATTAAGACATACAAGGACAAAGGCGTGGGATTCATTGCCGACATCGTTATCAACCACCGTAACGGTGTAGGTGCAGGTGGCTCGTGGGTGGACTTCCCCGCCGAGACATACAAGGGCGTGACTTATCAACTCGGCCTCAGAGACATCTGCAACAACGATGAATGCAGTACCAACGGCTACAAGCCCACGGGAGCTAAAGACACTGGAGAGGGTTGGGACGGAGCACGCGACCTCGACCATACAAGTGCCAACGTGCAGACAAACGTGAACGCCTACCTCGACTTCCTGAAAAACGACATCGGATACGAGGGATTCAGATATGAC
>CALZAP010000167.1 GCA_945614335.1 uncultured Prevotella sp. | reverse complement strand
AATATGTGTCACCTCATATTTTAGATTAATTAATCTTTATACATTTTCTATAATACAAATCGAATAATTTGTTGTCGTGAAACAGTGGTGTGGTAAATGAAAAAAATGCGAGTTACGAGTTACGAGTTACGCTTTGGGAAATGAAAAGATAGGCTGCGGCTTAACCTTAAAAATAAAAAAATGTGCATTTTATTTTGTATTGTCTAAAACTTACACTATCTTTGCAAATGGATTTTAAAGACAAGTTTATGAAAGTATCAATATTGGTGCCTGTATACAATGTGGAGAAATATTTCGCAAGATGTCTGGAGACCTTGTTTTCACAAACATATTCTGACATAGAGTATGTGTTTGTAAACGATTGCACTCCCGACAAAAGCATGTATGTACTGCAGGAAACGTTGGAAAAATATCCTTCTCGAGCAAATTCTGTAAAAATCATTGAGAACAAGCAGAATCTTGGTATAGCAATAGTTAGGAACACGCTTCTTGAAAATGCCACGGGAGAATATGTGCTTTTTGTTGACAGCGACGATTGGATAGAGGTTGATGCCATTGAAAAGTTTGTTGACAAGGCGCAGCAATCTAATGCCGATATTGTGGGATGCGACTATTTTGAGGAATATCCTGACAGACAGGTGCTTTTTAAACAGTCTTATCCCTCACACCATGTCGAGGCAATGAAGGCCATGACGCTATTGAGAATTAAAGGCGTATTATGGAAACTGTTTATGCGTCGGGAATTAATTGTACACAATAACATATATTTTGTGCCGGAAGTCCAGTTCGGCGAAGACTATATTTTTTGTTGTAAATTATTCTTTTATGCCAAAAGTTTCTCGTGTGTAGATGAAGCTCTCTATCATTATGTACAGTATAATCCGAATAATTATTGCAGTACCGACAGTGGCTTGAGAATCGAAAGCTTTTCACGTGCTATAACTATAGTGGAAACTTTCTATAGGGAAAAGGGTGTGTATGACATTTTGGAAAAGGAATTGCTACAACGAAAGTTCCTCTCCAAATCGTCATACGTCTTGGACGCAAAAAAGAGAGACATAAAGAAATGGGCAAGCTATTTCCCTGAATCTAATGGAGCGTGGCGTGGCTTAAATTACAGCCTGCCGAATCGGATTAGGTTTTTGTTGGCTGAAGTGATGGCGAAACTGTTCTGTTGACTTCAGGGCTATTTTCATGTTAACTTCAGCAGTAATCTTGTAAGTTCATATACTATTTTCTGTACACGTCCGCGCTTTTTCAGTTCCGGCAGAAGGGTCACTATGGGCATCTCTTCGTCGGTATAGAGGCGGTCGTAGTCTTTCAGTATGCGGGGAGGAAAGAGTTCTGACATCACACGCTGGCGCTCTTCGGCATGCAGCTGCCTTTGTGTGCTGCTCATGCCAGTGAGGTCGTAGCGGGCTATCATTGTGTCAACAACCTTTACCTTGCAGTTGTCGGTCACTATGGCCTGGACATTCACCTTCCAGTCGGCTATCAGCCTTAGCGACTCGTCGTAAGGATGACGGTTGAAGATGTCGCGTCGGTAGAATGTGGCTTGGTGGCATAGTATCTCTTTTTTCAATGTAAGGAATGTCACCTCGCTCCCTGCCTTTATGCCTCCGTAACGAACGCCTGTGGCTCGGTTGCACACGTTGCCAAACAAAATGTCCGCATCGCCTATCTGACGATCGACTTCTTCCAAAACACTGGGAGAAAAGAATGTGTCGCCGGAATTCATGAAGTTTACATATTCTCCATGCGCTTTTGCCAAACCCTTGTTCATGGCGTTATACACTCCATTGTCAGGTTCTGATATCCAGTAGTCAATGTGGTCGGCGTAATCCTTAATCACCTCAACGCTTCCGTCTGTTGAGCCACCGTCAATGACAATATATTCAATGTCCTTCAGTGTCTGACCGACAACGCTTTCGATGGTCTGACGTAGTTCGGCAGAGTTATTGAAGTTGATGGTGATAATGGTGTATTTTTTCATATAGTTTTCTGCATTATGAAAGGGTAATGTGGGATTATATCTTACTGTGCCTGTAACTCATGTACCATTTTGTAGGCAATAAGAGCATTAGACTTCCTACGAGACTGAATCCTATCTTACGATGATGGCGTAGGACCGTGAGAATGTGCCGACGCATATATCCCACCACCGACTTTGTGCGGCCGTCGGAATACTTCTCCGGAAAGAGTGCAATGCGGCCAAGGAGCTCGTTGGAGTAGTACAGACGGTTGAATACGGCGTGGCTACTGTTTTCAGGCGAGTGTGTGAGGACGAGACGTCGGGTGATGTCGAAATTCAGAAGCCTGTTGTCGATGTATGAGTCTATCCGCTTGCTGAAGTATGCCTTTGAAAGGGAGCCTGGCAGCATGGAGTAGGTGTAGAGTGGCAGGTCTATCACACACGTGGTGCTGGCATGTACGAGGCAATGGATGTTGAAGATGAAGTCCTCGTCGGTCTTCAGTCCCTCGATGTTTCGTATGTTGTGGGCTACAATCATATCCCTTCGGTATATCTTTGTCCAGCACTGGGTGTATATCTTGCCTTTCATGAGAAACTGCTCCAGTGCGCCCCGTCGGTCATACACCATGGTCATGCCGCTGTATGGTAGCTGTCGTATGTTTCCGTCGGGCATGCGTTCCTCGTAGTTGCATCCCACGATGTCGGCATTGTGTCGTTTTGCCGTTTCGAGCATTTTTACAAACATGTCGGGTCTTACCTCGTCGTCACTGTCTGTTAGTGCGATGTATTCTCCTTGTGCAATCTCAATGCCGCGGTTTTTTGCCGATGCCGGTCCGCTGTTCTTTATATGGATTGTCTTGACAAACGGGAAGCGTGAGGAATAGGAGTTGCAGATGGAAGGAGAAGAGTCAGTTGAGCCGTCGTCGACGAGGATAATCTCCATGCCGACGCTCTTGTTTTCAAGCACGCTGTCAACGCACCTTTGCAGATATTTTTCAGTGTTGTAAACCGGAATGACCACACTAAGCTGTATCTTGTTTCCCATAATGCAAAATCTTGTATTCCGCAGCAAAATTAATGATATTAATTGGAATATCCAAACTTTCGTGCATTTTTTTATATTATTAACTTCCCTTACTTTCGAACCAATGGTCACTGTCTGAAGGGAAAAGTAAAGTTGAAATTGAAAAGAAAAGAGCTCAGGAGGGGTCCCGAGCTCTTGATGGGGTGTCTGACGACGACACTTCGGCAGTGAAGTCGCCTTTCTTCAGTCTGATGGTCTTGCCTTTGGCTGCCTGCTCCATGAAGGCGGGAAGACGAGCGAGGACGGCAAAGGCAAGCAGCAGGCCAACGGCTGTCAGCACGCTTCCGTCTATCACTCCCATTGGCGGGCAGACGAATCCGCCCGCAATGAGGAGTATAGAGAGGGTGAGGTTGATGTAGAACACGCGCATGGCTCAATCAAAGTCTTTCGTTTGTGGTTCTACAATACAGGTCAGTTGCCGAGGTCGCTGTCGTCGGACCCTTGACCGCCGCTGCCTTGGTTGCTTCCGCCGGTGGACTCGCCACCGTTGGCATCAGGGTCGGTAAGGTCGATGGAGGTCTCGCCTGCCTTGATGGCCTTGATCACGGCAGCCTGCTGGTTGCGGCTTGCCACGAGGTTGAACTCAGCGTCGGTGAGGAGGTTTTTGAACTCCTTGCCCGGAGTCCATACCACGTTCACGGCAGTGATGTTCTGGGCAGTGAACTTGTCGGCGGTTTCGGCTCCCTTGGAACTGAGCAGGATGGAGAAGTCGCCAAGGTCGCCCAGACGAATCTTCTTTCCTTCGAGCAACTGCTCACGCACACAGTCGACTGCCATGTTGAGGATGGCGGAGATGTCTGCACGGGAGTACACGCAGCCGTGGCTGGCGATGTGGCGTGCAAACTTGTCCACGTCCATCACGTCGGTATACTGTGCGATGGCAAATGCGTTCTGCACTTCGGTTTTGAGGAGCTCTACATCGGCCTGTTCCGGCTCTTTGCCTTCTGCCTTTGCTGCCTTGACGCGTGCTTTAGCCTGGTTGATTTCAAGAAGGTTTGCGTTCACGCTACGCATTACGATACTGTAGTTAATCATGGTTTTTGTGTTTTTTTTGGTTAGTGATGTTAATTAGTCTCGTGTGGACCTTCGGGGTCTTTACTTGTGCCTTCGACTGGTCATAATTTGTTGTTGTGGCCGGCCTTATCTTATGACCTCTTAAAGGCATGAGTATTCAACTCTTCTGATTCACGATGCAAAGTTACGAAAAAAAACAATAGGTCGTATGGGTTTTCGCCCTCAGCGAACCGTTTTTTCGCCCTCAGCGAATTTTCGGGGTGTTTCGGGGGGTGGTCAATGTGCCAAAACTCCGGTTGTCTTATTGTTGGCTGTATAGGGGAAAGCGTA
>CALZAP010000166.1 GCA_945614335.1 uncultured Prevotella sp. | reverse complement strand
CTCCTCCCTCCTCATTCAAACAAACACCTCCAGCACCATCGGCCTCGACGTTTTCTCCGTCATTAGCCTTACTATTCCAAGATGCATTTCGTCTATGGTTTTTGCAGACAGATATCCTACATCGTTTTGCGTAGTTATGCCTCGTGCGTCGGTATTATGACAGCCAGCGACATAACGGCTGTCGCAGTTTTCAAGTCCGCGCACATGGTCGAAGATGCCGCCGTGATGGTCGTTGAGGATTATAATGCGAAGGTTGTCGCCAAGATTCTGGTTCCATAGCGCATTCTGGTCGTAGAAGAAACTGAGGTCGCCAGTGACGCAAAACACCATGAAGTCGGTGGCTGCCGCATGTCCCACGGCCGTCGATACACATCCGTCGATGCCGTTCACTCCACGGTTGCAGTACACATACCTGTCCTCGCCATGTCGGCATGCCAACCGGATGGCAGTGCTGTTTGCATAGTGCAGGTGGAAGGGGTAATCCATGTCTGACAGTTGGTTCTCAAAATAAGCCACTGTTGATTCTGCCGTTAGCGAATACTCGTCCACTCCCTCCATAATACGTCTTTTCTCTTCCTTGAAAGCCATTTCCCACCAAGTTTTGTATTTGGAAGGCTTTGGCGTTTCACGCTGTCTTAGCTTGTCTGCGAGTTTATCTACGAGTTCGTTCGCATCGCATGCCAACACCTTGTCGATATGTCTGAAAGGACATGAGAAATCGCCGTCGGCATTCACTCGCCACAGCTCCAGGCTCTCCACCGACGAAAGGCGGCCATTGATGCTTCGGCATACGAGCGAACCGCCCATATACAGCACGAAGTCGGGAAGATATTCATCGGGCATGGTGCTTATAAACCCGTCGAAAGGCTCAAAAGAACAACTTGAAAGAGGTTCTGACACTACGGGCACTGCATGTCGCAAGGTCGTCATATTATCGGTAGACAGAGGCTGTGGCGTCTGTCCTATCACTATCAATGGTTTTCGCGAGCTATCCAGCAGCTTGCCGAGCAGTTCTTCTATCACGGCTTCTGGTATTGCCGTAGGCCTTATTATCTCCACCTTTCTTCCTGCAGGAATGTCTATATTGCTTACTTGAGGGCATTCCGTGGCATTAGGCAGTGGCACGTTGATGTGTACCGGCCCGCCCTCGCCATAGGTGGCGGCCGACAGGGCCTCGCAGATAAGTCGGCGATGATATGTCATGTTGTCGCCAAGAGCGTCTGTAAGTGTTACCGACCTACGCACATAGTTGTCCAATGCCCCCGCCTGTCTCATGGTCTGCCCTACGTTTTGTCCTATGTCCTCCTGTGGTCTGTCAGCAGAAATCACCACGAGAGGCCTATGCTGGTAGTATGCCTCCACCACGGCCGGCGCTACGTCGAGAACAGCCGAACCCGACGTGACCACGATGGCGACAGGCCCTTTCTCGTAGCTCACTCCTAAAGCGAAGAAGGCGGCCGAGCGCTCGTCGGTCACCGGATAGCACTTAAAGCCTCCATCTGAAAGTATATTATTTACAATCATGGCATTGCGGCTTCCTGGACACAACACCACGTCCGATATGCCATATGCTTTGAGAAGGCCTATAAGAAGGTTTACTTTATCGTTGTCGTAAAACATAAATCAATATATTTTCTTGGGAGTTAAGGAGTTAAGGAGTTAAGGAGTTAAGGAGTTAAGGAGTTAAGGAGTTAAGACAATAGTCTTTCCGCTTCCTTTCTGGAGTTTTCTCGGCTTGGACATTCGTCTTAACTCCTTAACTCCTTCAACTCCTTAACTCCTTCAACTCCTTACATATCAGTTTCTTCATCGTCTTCATTTTCTCTTCCGTCTCGTCCCATTCCTGCTGTTCCACGCTTTCTGTCAATATGCCTCCTCCGGCATAGAGGCGGAAGGCATGGGGAGTGATTTTCATGCAGCGGAGCGACACGAAGAGATGGGTGGAGCCGTTTATACCCAACGGACCCATAAAGCCACTGTAGTAACTGCGAGGATAGTGTTCGTTTGCCACTATGAAGTCGTGTGTCTCGCGCTTCGGTATGCCACACACGGCTGGAGTGGGATGAAGGGCTGTCACAAGATGGCCGAGAAGGTCCTTCTTGTGAGTGGTGAAACGGAAGTCGGTGCGCAGGTGGACAAGCTGTCCGGCACGCACGGAATACGGGCCCTCCACGGTGAAGTCTGACGTGAACCGCTCTATACATTCTGTAATATAAGATGTGACATAAGCCTGTTCACACACGTTCTTTTCTGTCCACTGCAGGTTGCCCAGCGTCATGGTGCCTGCCAAAGCCATGGTGTGCCATTGGTTGCCGTCGCCCTCAAGCAGTATCTCCGGTGTGGCCACGAGCCACGTTCCGCACACCGGTGTCGACACAAGTGCCACAAACACACGGGGATATTCATGGCAGGCCTTGAAAAACAGTTTCTTCAGGTCCACGTCACCCTTGCGCGGCAGTTCCGTGGAACGTGCGAGCACTATCTTCTGGAAGTCGCCACACTCCAGGCGTGAGTGATAGTTGGCGAAGTCGATGGAATAGTCCATGCGCTGCCTGTCTCTCACAGCCTCGTCAGTATCGAGACAACTCCCCCCTCCCGGCTCTCCCTCTACAGGAGGCACGTCGGCTGTTGTCATCTTGTCGGGACGAATAAGAATCAAAGGTTCGGTGTCTGAAGAAGAAAACGGCGCCACCACAAAACCGTTATGCCCGTCAAGCTCCAACGGCGACTGGAATGTCTCGGGCTGTCCGTCGAGCTGTTCTATTTCCACATACGTCTCAGCGTATGGCATTCTGTAAAAAACGAAACACTTCATGGCACGTGAATGACTACCATTTATTTTTTGTGAACAATATAGTTGGTGACCACGGCTTCCGACACTAAGTCGCCCGCAGAGTCGGTTATCGCGACGTTCCATACGTGGAGCGCACGGCCGTTCTGTACTATTGTCGCCTTTGCCGTCACGGTTTCTCCCACCTTGACAGCCTTTATATGATGCCCGCTTACGTTTATCCCCACAGCCACCTCCTCCGGGCAGATAGTGGCCGAGCCTACCCCTGCAAGGGTCTCGGCGAGGGCGAGCGAAGCGCCCCCGCTGAGATAACCGTATGGTTGGCAATTCTGCTCGCCGACGGTCATCGTTGCCATACAACTGTCTGGCTCCGGTGTCGATATAAATGTCATGCCGAGACTGTCAGCGAGATTATGGCTTTGTTCTAAAGTTTTCTTTACTCTGTCGATATTCATTACTTGAAAAGCGAATATTCTTCCACCTCCCATGCCAAGGCACTGGCACCGAGCACGTCGCGCTCACGTGAATCCAGCGACGACACAAGCACCTTCACCTTTCCGCGCAAATTACCGAACAGGTGCTCGTTGAACGACTCTATGGCGGGTTCCAACAGCCACTTTCCTGCCTTGGCGATACCTCCTGTGATAATGATGGCCTGCGGGTCAACCAAAGAGGCTATCACCGACAAGCCGATACCCAAGGTATGACCTGTGCGGCGGAAGGTCTCGATGGCAAGGCGGTCGCCCCTGTTGCAGCACTCGGCGATGTTCTTTGGCGTCAGTTTGTCGTAAACGGTCATAAGGCTCGACTCTGAGCTGTTTTCCGCTATCAGTTCGCGCGCGGTCTTTACTATACCCTTTCCTGCACAGTATGCCTCCAAGCATCCCTTAAGGCCGCAACCGCACTCACGACCGCCGTCCACTACACATGAATGTCCAAACTCGCCTCCGAAGCCATGTGCTCCCAAGGTAACCTTGTTGCGTGAGAAGACGGCGGTGCCAAGACCATGTCCAAGCGTGACAAGCACAAAGTCGCGCATACCGTGAGCACAGCCATACACATGCTCGCCAAGAGCCATGACATGGCTGTCGTTGCCCAACGCCACTGCTATGCCAAGGCGGTCGCGCAACATGGCTGCCATAGGTATCACTCCCTTCCAAGGCATGTTGGGCGAGTCTTCTATACCTCCCGTCTTGAAGTTACCACTTGGCGCGCTGATGCCCACCGAGCGTATCTGCATGAAGCCGCCGTTTTCCTCTGCCAGCATCACAATGCGCTCTGCCAGCACGGCTATATAATTGCTCACGTTAGGATAATCCTCCGTAGAGAACGATGTCTTGGCAATAATGTTGCCACGGATGTCAACCACTGCCAATGTTGTCTGTTCAACACTAATGTCTACACCGACAACCCTATCTTTCATTGTTTCTAATTCCATGTTTCGATTTCGTTGATTTGGTAGCACCTACAAAAGTAGTAAAAATATGGTTATCGTCCAACAAAAAAGGCTATTTTACTACCAAGTTTAGCAGTTTTTAACCATTTTGAGACCTTTTGCGCAACTAAAAACAATAAATAAAAGAAAAAAATAGTCTCTATTCGAATATATT
>CALZAP010000165.1 GCA_945614335.1 uncultured Prevotella sp. | reverse complement strand
CAGGTTGCCCGACTCTGCCAGTGTAAACTCCCAACGAATGGGATTAAGACACGACGACGGACTGGTATAAGTATAGGTATAGCGCATCTGAGGGACAAACATGTCTTCCATCATGCCTACAAGATAAAGGTTCTCGGACATGAGGGAGTCGAGACGGTTGGAAAGGGTCTTCGTAAACTGGTATTTCACCGTCAGGGGCGAAAACTCATGCTTACTGGTTGGTGAGGTCTGCCAACGGTATGTCCACTCGCCCGACACTACGTTCATGCGATAATAGTCGGGACGATAGACGGTATTGGTGGAAAGCTTTGCCATGGTGGTGGACTGGGAAATAAAACGGCGGCGCACTACACGGCCGGCACTGTCGCGCTTCACCCGGAACTCCTTATAGAACGGTGCAATGATACGCGGGAACTCCACCAACATGTCGGCACCATACTCATAGTTGCTGCTTGATTTGCGCTTGTGGGTCTCCCATGCATACGAGCCATGGATGTTGACATCGAGCTTCTCGCCTCCACGGAATGCGTTGCGTCGGGTGAGACCTGCCTTTAGTTCCGGTCCCATACGGCCAATGGTCTTGTTTTTGAAGTTTCCCTCAAAATACACGTCATAGGGTCGGTCGAGGATGCAGTCAAGGGTCAGGTCTAGAGTGTCGCAGGCCATTGTGGTGTCACGAGGCGTAAACTTGAAGTCTACAGAACTGAAGAGTCCCATAGAACTGAGTTTTGCCGCAGTCTCCTGATAGTCGGAGAAGCTATAGAGCCCATTATGTCGCATTTTCATGTTGCGCATCACTACACGCGGGCGCAACGGCGGTTTCTTTCCACTATATTTGATGGAGAAGAAGCGGTAGCGCAGGCTGTCGGTGAGACGTTCCGTGTAGGTGCGCTGCATGTTGATATGAATATTGCCAATATACCATTTGTGAAGGGCTGATTCGGGAAGGTCGGACGCCAGTTGCAGGCGGAGAGCGGCCTTGTTGGGCTCTGCCAAAGTGTCGGCAAGATAAGAGGCATAGCCGGCCTGGTAATAATAATAGCCATGGTCGCGGAAGAGGGTGTAAAGGCGTTGGCGCTCACTGTCGAGTGACGAGACGTCGAGCGGCGATCCCTTTTTTATCTTTGCCTCTGACTTGGTGGATGCTATAAGACTGTCTGCCTCGTCGGGAAAATCGACATACTCCAACGTGTCGACGGTAAAGATGTCGCCGACATTCACATTATAACCTATCTTACACTTCTTCGGATTTTTCTGCTGAACGTTTTCGTAACTCACCTTCGAGTGAAGATACCCATGGTTACGCAACACCGTCTGGGCCACCGACGCGCGCAATGCCGGATTGACCCAGCTCATCAGCACAGGCTGCTTGCCGAAACTCTTCACCATCCATTTCGAGAATCCGTCATCCTTGCCCGAGAAGGCATTCCATATCCACAAGCCATAAGGAAACGGAGTCCGGTAGTATGAACTGCCGAAAAGAGCACCGTTGGGTGCTGTGGCAAGTGCCGCCTCCACTTCTGCCTGTGTGGCGATGAAGTGGTCGCTCGACTTATAGTTGTCGTATTTTATCTCTGTCAAGCCGATAAACAGCTGGTCGTCTTCTGGTATGCCGCTCGTGGTAGAGCAACTCGTCATGGCGCATACCACTAAAAGTAGTGCAAATATTGATTTCTTCATTCTTTTGCCTCCTTTCGAATACTGGTTGTTGAGTCGGTCTTCTGCTTGTTCTCGTCATGCACTATCGGTATCACTTCGTCATCCTTTCTAAAGAGGTCTCTGAAGTTCTGCAACGTCTTTCTCAGCACAAAGCCAGCTCCATACTCTTGGGTGTAACCGTCGAGCCAGTCGTAGGAATTGTTGTTGTAGAACAAGGTGACATACTTGTTTGCCGTGTCGTCGAGCCGGTATTCGAATGTCACATTGTCGAAAAACGAATTATTCTGTTGAGACTGCACGTCAGCTCCCGTCGACACCTTTCCTCCTACAGAAATCTTTAGTCTGTTGTTCCAGAAGCGCTTTGCAAACTGGAACGAGTAGTCGGTGTGTATTGACCCTTGGGCGTTAGTGGAGTTGTCGATGCCGATGGAGAGGTCGAGGGTGCGTAGCGCACTGCCTGTTATCTGGTTTATCTCACTGTTGAGGAACGAGCTGAGAGCATTGTTCATGGAGAACGACTCAGTGTTTCCGTCGGCGAGATACATTCCAGTGGTGAGCATTGTAACTGCCAGTTTTCCACGCTGTTCCACGCTCATGTTCTGTAGCTCGTTATGCAGAGTGAGGTCTTCAGGAGCGTCGAGGGTGAACTCAAGTCCCATATCCTGTAATGTGCGTGTGATTACTATGCCGCTGATGAATTTCACGCTTCGTCCGGCACCATTGGTTCCGGTCACAGTGGCCTTAGTTTCCTCCTCAGCCGTTATGTTGAGTTGCGGGTTCATGATGTCGCCATGGAATTCAAGATAGCTGCCGTCCTGTATGGTGAAGGTCTTCAACGGAATGACCGGAAGCGAATACTTCATCTTGCCATTACTGAGTGTATATCGTCCGTTGAGCATTATTCCGTCAACCACATTGTATCTCATTCGCAGCGAACCGCCTCCGTTCAGGTCTATGTAGTTTGAATGGTCGGCGTTGAGGTATGCCATGATATGTACACCGTTTGAAACGTTCAGCGACATGTCCATGGTGAAACCTGTTATCGGCGGACGTACTATCTCCACATGTGTGGTGTCGCGGAAGTCACGGAACTTCACGAGTTCGTCAAGACGGTTGTCGGTGGTGATGGGGCTGTCTCTTAGGATATATCCCATGTCGGTCTTGCCAAGCACATCGAGTTTTCCTTTCATCACCAAGTTGTCGATAAGTCCTTTGATGGTACCGTCGATGTTTACATACGCCTTGCCGTAAGCCACACTCTTGCTGTTTTCCTTCTCACCGATAATCTGGTAGTCGCGGGCACGCATCTTCAGGTCTACCATAATGCGTTCAAGGTTGCTGAAGTCCACATTTCCCATTATGTTGAGAGGATTATCGTTATGGGCATACACCGTGAAGTTCTCAAACAGCAGCCTGCTGTCGGCTATCAGTACCGGGTCGTCGTCAAAACGCAGGCGCATGCCGTACGGCACGCTTACCAAGTAAGACGAGTTGAGATATATCTCTCCATTTACCACTGGACTGTCAAGATACCCTGAGACAGACAACTTGCCTTCTGCCTGTCCCTCAAGACCGAAGAGTTGGTCGGGCACGAAACCGTTCACAAGGTCGAGTGGTGTATGTTCCATGTCAATAGTGGCCTCAAGGCGCGGTTTCACCTCGTCAAAGTATGTTCCCGACAAAACGCCTATCTCACGGTCGTTCTGAAGCAGCCTCACCTCTACGATGTGCGACACGCCATCACCTTGCAGATAAGCTATTTCCGAACCAATATTTCCCATTGGGGAGTGTTCGTATGTCATGTCGTTCACGATAAGGTCAGACATTACGGAGATTTTCTGTTCCTTGTCGAGCATCACATGGAAGTCGCCATTGAGCAATCCGCCTATATGAGGCATATATGGTATTACATCCGACAGCTTGCCGAGGTCAAACTTGTTGAGACTGACGGTAAGGTCCTGGAGCATGTCCTCATTTTCTTCGTCAGCTGAGTACAGTTTCAAGCCGGTTCCGTCGTCGGCTATCAGGTCTACCTTTGCCGTCACACGGTTGTCGCGGGCAAGGAAGACGAAGTTGTCCTCGTTGATGTTAAAGGCCTTGTAACCTAAGAGTTGGCGGTATGGGTCGAGGGTAAGGCAGATGCCGCTGTCGAGCATTTCTGCTTTCACTGACGCATCGACACCGAGTTTGTCCTTGGCATCGAAGAACTTCACTGCCGCACCAGCCTTGTTGCCGTCGAGATAGCCGTCAAGGAGGGCACGGAACACAAACTGCGGATTGCGCTTGTTGTTCTGCACCAAGGCGGAGAAGTTCACACGCTCGTCATCCTGGCTTACGCGGAAGCCGATAGTGTCGATGCGCACGCTGTCATACACCATTGAGTAGATATGACCGCGCCCCTGCAGACCGTCTTTAGGCGATGATTTCATATCGCAAGCCAACGACTGGAAATCGAGGCCTTTGTATCTCAAGAAGTTTGCTACGGGGTTGTCGTTACCACTTAGCAGATGCAACCTCATGACAGGGAGCAACTCGCGCAGCCTTTGTTCGTCTATCACGAGCTGCGACTTGTGAAGCAACACTTCGTTGCCTATCTCTTCAAACTGTTTCAGGAGGTTCTCATATCCGCCCTGGGCAGCAAAGTTTAGAGCCATATTGCCACTGTATACTTTTGCCCATGTAGTGTCTCGTGTAGTAGCCATGTCTATGACAAGGTCCTCTGGACGGTATGTCTTTCTATCCGTACGTA
>CALZAP010000164.1 GCA_945614335.1 uncultured Prevotella sp. | reverse complement strand
AGGCAGTATCACGGACGTACCGTGACACTGCCTGATTTTGTGTAGATATACAGGAGAATTTTATTCCTCCATCAACTTACGGTAGCGGCCTTTCTTTATTTCCTCGTTGCCGAGGCGGCGGGCCTTGTTTATCTCGTAGTCGGAGTAGCTGCCTTCGAAGAAGAACACTT
Organism: uncultured Prevotella sp.; assembly: GCA_945614335.1. GTDB lineage: Bacteria > Bacteroidota > Bacteroidia > Bacteroidales > Bacteroidaceae > Prevotella. The sequence goes on along the minus strand of CALZAP010000164.1, from coordinate 4,259 downwards.
CGCCATTGCCTTCGAAGGCGAGGATGTGGGTGCAGATGCGGTCGAGGAACCAACGGTCGTGGCTTATCACCACGGCACAACCGGCAAAGGCCTCAAGACCTTCCTCGAGGGCGCGGAGAGTGTTGACGTCGATGTCGTTGGTGGGCTCGTCGAGCAGCAACACGTTGCCTTCCTGCTTTAGGGCAAGGGCCAACTGCAGGCGGTTGCGCTCACCACCCGAAAGCACACTGCACAGCTTGCTCTGGTCGGTGCCCGAGAAGTTGAAGCGGGAGATGTAGGCTCGGGCGTTGACGTCGCGGCCACCCATGCGGATGGTCTCGTTGCCCTGGGAAATAACCTCGTAGACTGTCTTTGAGGGATCAATGTCTTTATGCTGCTGGTCTACGTATGCCAACTTCACAGTCTCGCCCACTTCGAAAGAGCCGCCGTCGGCTTTTTCCAACCCCATGATAAGGCGGAAGAGAGTGGTCTTGCCAGCTCCGTTGGGACCGATGACTCCCACGATGCCGTTAGGTGGAAGCATGAAGTTCAGGTCGTTGAACAGCACCTTTTCGCCAAATGCCTTCTTCACGTGCTGTGCCTCTATCACCTTGTTGCCAAGACGAGGTCCGTTGGGTATGAATATCTCGAGTTTCTCCTCGCGCTCCTTCTGCTCCTGGTTAAGCATCTGCTCATAGCTGTTAAGACGCGCCTTTCCTTTAGCCTGTCGAGCCTTTGGAGCCATGCGTACCCATTCCAACTCCCTTTCAAGTGTCTTTCTTCGTTTTGATGCCGACTTCTCTTCCTGTTCCATACGCTTTGTTTTCTGGTCGAGCCATGAAGAGTAGTTGCCTTTCCATGGTATTCCTTCGCCGCGGTCGAGTTCGAGAATCCATTCGCTCACGTCGTCGAGGAAGTAGCGGTCGTGGGTCACGGCAATCACCGTTCCCTCATACTGCTGAAGGTGCTGTTCGAGCCAGTCGATGCTTTCAGCGTCGAGGTGGTTGGTGGGCTCGTCGAGCAACAGCACGTCGGGCTTTTGCAGCAAGAGACGGCAGAGAGCCACTCGGCGACGCTCACCGCCGGAGAGGTTTGTCACAGCCCAGTCGCCTGGAGGACAGCGCAATGCGTCCATGGCGCGTTCGAGCTTCGAGTCGATGTTCCATGCGTCGGTAGAGTCGATAATGTCTTGCACTTCGGCCTGTCGTTGCATGAGCTTGTCCATCTTGTCGGGGTCGCCATAGTACTCCTCAAGACCAAACTTCTGGTTGATGTCCTCATATTCGGCGAGGGCATCGTAGATGTGCTGCACACCTTCCATCACGTTTTCTTTCACGGTCTTTGTCTCGTCGAGAGGCGGGTCCTGTGGCAGATAGCCCACGGTGTAGCCAGGGCTCCATACCACGTCGCCCTGTGTGGGTTGTTCCAGTCCGGCAATGATTTTCATCAATGTTGACTTTCCGGCTCCGTTAAGACCGATGATACCTATTTTTGCTCCGTAGAAGAGGTAGATGTTCTTCAGGATCTGCTTCTGATTCTGTGGGATGATTTTCGATACTCCCACCATTGAAAAAATTACTTTCTTGTCGTCTACTGTTGCCATATCTTGTAATATTATAACTCAAACTTTCCGCTTACGTGAAGCATGGAGAGGAAGTATACCATGCCCTCATAGTAACGGTATTTGCCTGTCGGGGGCTCGGCGTCCCACAGGCGTTTCACTATTTCTCTTGCTAATTCGCGATGCTCAGGGGTGGAGTGGGCGAGGGCGAATGCAGCCACGGCATTTGCACCGGCCATGCCACGTGAGTAGTCGCCAAATGCTTTCTTCCCGTCGAGCGAGAAATGTCCGTGCTTGTAGCCGTCGGCCTTGAAGGTGCTTAACAGACGGGCCATAACCTCTGTCTGTCGTTTTTTGTCCTTTCCGCAGAGGTAGTAGTCCATACCCACGTTCATGGCACAACGTATAGCGTCGTACATATATATAGATGTGTCGTACGCGGCATGGGGCCATCGGTAGGCCGTGCCGTCATAGTTGCTGTAGTCTGGATATAGGCCTGTGACGGGGTGGGCGGAGTCTATGAGATGCTGACGTGCCGCCTTTGCCGCCTTTTTCCAGAACTTACGGTCTTTCTCCGCCACCCTTGCCCAGTAGTCGAGGAAGGCTGGCAGCTGATATGAGGGGTCGGTGAAATAGTGGCCGCCACGGTCTGGCACGAAGGTCACGAGACAGTTGTCGCGGTTGTAGAGGTTGTATACGCCTGTTTTCTCACCGTCGTTGTCCATTGTGCGTTGGAGTATCTCGTTTGCCTCCTTGGCATATCTTGGCTCGTTCCATTTCTTGGCCGCTATGAACAGTGCCGTGGCGTAGTATATCTCACCGTCGGAGGCATTGCTGTGGCCAAATGGTGTGCCGTCGGTGCGGCATTGCCAGCAGAAGTATCCGTCCCATGCCGTGTCTTTAGGGTATGCCATGTGTCGTTTCGACCATTCCCATATTTTGTCGAACTCCTCCCTGTGTCCCAGTTGCACACTAATCATCATGCCATACGACATGCCTTCCGTTCGCACGTCGTTGCTTCCTGTGTCCATGATGAAGGCCAGGCCGTCGGGTGAGTTGTAGTACACCGTTTTCTGTCCGTCGGCTTCATATAGGCTGAGGTCACCGGGTGTGAAGAAGTGACTCCAGATGTTTTCAATTTTTCTGTCCACTTCCGCGTCGGTTTTCCCGAGCAGTGTCTTGAACAGATTTTCGGCGGTTGCGGTGGTTGCCGTTGCCGCCAGAATCATGAGTGTCAGCAATGATTTTTTCATATCTACGATAATAATTTGGTAATAGTAACTTTGCAAAGTTACGTAAATAATGTCAAATAACAATGAAAAAGCCACATTTTTTGACTTTTATTTTGTTCTTCCCTCAATAATCATTACCTTTGTAGGCAGAAAATTGCAATTTTTTAGAATATGAACATCAGAAAACTATTATCTGCGACTGCTGTCGTGGCAGTTGCATTTGCCTTTACGGCATGCCAAGAGAAGAAGTTTCATGTGGAAGGTACCATCGCAAACGCAAAGGACTCTACGCTCTATTTTGAAAATATGAGCCTCCAGGGACCTGTGACCGTTGACTCAGTGAAACTCGACGACGACGGGGCGTTCAGCTTCTCCGACAAATGTCCTGAGGCTCCCGAGTTCTATCGCCTGCGTATTGCAGGGCAGATAATCAACGTGTCCATTGACTCTACAGAGACCGTGAATGTGAAGGCTTCGATGCCCGACATGGCCAAGAACTACGAGGTGAGCGGTTCGGAACAGTGTTCGAAGATTCGCACTCTTGCCCTGAAGCAGATAGAACTTCAAAACCGTGCCATTGCCATCGAGCGCAACATAAACCTTGGCACTGAGGTTGCTGCCGACAGCATCAACAAGCTGGTGACGGCATATAAGGAAGAGGTGAAGCGCGACTTTATCTTCCAGGAGCCAAAGGCAGCTTCGTCTTATTTCGCCCTTTTCCAGGCCATTGGTCCATACCTGCTCTTCAACCCCCGCACCAGCAAGGCCGACATAAAGGTGTTTGCTGCCGTTGCCACCAGTTGGGACACATTCTATCCAGGTGCTGAGCGTGGCGAGAACCTGCACAACATTGCCATTGAGGGAATGAAGACAGAGCGCATCGTTGCGGCCGAGCAAAACGCGAAGATTGACGCAAGCAAGGTGTCGGAGGCAGGCATTATCGACATAAAGTTGCGCGACAACAAGGGTGTGGAGCGTTCGCTTACACAACTGAAGGGAAAGGTGGTATTGCTCGACTTCCATGTGTTTGCCATGGATGAGTCGCCGAAGCGCATACTCATGCTCCGCGAGCTATATAACAAATATCACGCCCAGGGTCTTGAAATATATCAGGTGTCGCTCGACACCGACGAGCATTTCTGGAAGCAGCAGACTTCAGCTCTTCCGTGGATTAGCGTTATCGACCCCGCGAGTGTAAATTCCCAGACTCTCGTTCTCTATAACGTCCAGTCTGTCCCCGACTTCTTCATCATCGACCGCTCGAACACACTTGTGAAGCGTGCCGCAAACGTGAAGGACCTGGATGCGGAAATAGGAGCGTTGATGTGAATAAAAGAGGAGTGTGGAGAGAGGAGAGAGGAGTGTGGAGAGAGGAGAGAGGAGAGAGGAGTGTGGAGAGAGGAGAGAGGAGTGTGGAGAGAGGAGAGAGGAGAGAGGAGTGTGGAGAGAGGAGAGAGGAGTGTGGAGAGAGGAGAGAGGAGAGAGGA
>CALZAP010000163.1 GCA_945614335.1 uncultured Prevotella sp. | reverse complement strand
GGGGAGTATCAGGGCGCATCTTCAGCCATAGCACGCGGTTGGCCTTGTTCACCTCTATATTACGCAGCACGATGTTGCGGTCATATACGCTCTCGCTGCCGAGTGTGAGACATCCGTGAACCACTCCGTAGCGGCAGTTCTGTATCAGGATGTTTGTGTTTGCGCCATTCTCCGGAGCCTTGTCTGCCCATGTTCCCTTACCGCCTTTGATGGCCACTGCGTCGTCGTTTACCGACATATAGCATCCGTCGATGAGCACGTCATGACACACGTCTATGTCGATGGCGTCGCTGCTTGGGGCCTTGATGCCGGTTGTGGGGGCGAAGATGTGGCAGTCGAGATAGCGCACATGGTCGGAGTTGTAGATATGGTTTGTCCAGAAAGGACTGTTATGCAGTCTTACGTCTTGCACCGTAACGTTGTGGCAGTTGGAGATATACACTAACCTTGGTCTCTGTTCGTCCTTGTTTGTACACTGTGGATTCCACTTTCTTCTTATCCAGAACTCCTCCCAGTAGTGGTGTCCGTTGCCGTCGATGGTTCCCTTGCCCGAGATGGTGAATCCGTCGAGGCGGTCGGCATTCACGAGAGCCGCGAAGTATTTGCATGTCTGTCCCTCAATGCGTGTTTCGAGTATGGGGAAGTCGGCGATGTATTCGCTGCCCTTCAGTTTTCCGCCTTCCTCAATGTTGAGATGAGTGCCTTGGCGGAAGAAGAGCGCACCGCTGAGGAATGTGCCCTTGGGGATGACGATTACTCCGCCACCAGCGTTAGCGGCTTTGTCGATGACGGCCTGCAGGGCGTCAGTCTGTACCACTGTGCTATCGTTCTTTACACCATATTCTGTCACCACATAACGCTTGCCGAGCGAAGCTGGTTCCACCTTTGTTCGGTTGTTGAACCAAGGCGACATCACTGTTCCGTCGGGCCATTTGTCGTTACATCCCGAAAGCAGGCGATAGTATTCCACAGCTCCGAGAATGAAGCATCCTGTGCCATAGTCCTCGAAGTCTGGCATTGAGGTGAATGTCACAGGCTGTCCGGCCGAAGGGTCTTTTCCCGTGCCCTGGTTATATCCTATGAATCCGTTGTCGTGTACACATGAGGCGATGGCCTTCCATGCCTTCTCCATCGGTGCGCGGTAAGTCTTCTCGGCGAGCAAACCATGGTTCACTCCCCATGCCATGCCATATAGGAAGAGGGCTGTGCCGGTCATCTCAGGTCCTCCATATGTCACCGGCGACACGAGGCTTACGTTCCAGAATCCGTCCTTTCTCTGGCATTTCAGCAGGGCCTTGCTCATGCGCAGGAAGTCAGCCTTCAGTTCTGTGCGTACCGGGTCGCCTTCAGGCAGGGTTTCCATCACTCTCACGAGAGCCGCATACACCCATCCGTTGCCACGGCTCCAGTAGCAGTTCTTTCCGTCTTTCTCCTTGTATGGCGGCACATAGTCCTTGTCTCTCCACCACAGTCCTTCCTTCTTGTTGAAGAGTCCTCCGGCCAGTGTGTCTCGGCTCCATCTGTATGAGCTCATGGCATAGTCGAGATATTTTCTCTCGCCTGTGAGCTTGGCATATTTTGCATACACAGGCATAGCCATCTGTATAGCGTCAATCCAAGTCCAGTAGTCGTTGCGTCCGGTAGCCATCTGCAGGTCGAGGTTTTCCTTCACGTGAGTCATGTCTTTCTTGTATCCGCTCATCACATGTCGGTCGATGTATGTCTGCTGGCAGCACTGGTCGTCGGCGTCAGTAGCCTTCACTCCGTGTCGTGCAGTCCATTTGTGGTGGTCAGCCCATGTGTCGGTGTAGTCGATGTATCGTTGTTGCGGGTCTATTTCATATAGGGCCATCAGTCCCTCGTAATACACCGCCCTCGTCCAGAGGTTGCTTGTTCTCACTTTTTTCACGAAGGTATCCTTTGCAGGGTCGTCATACTTCTTCATGAAATAGTCGTTAGTACGTCTCACGACATCGAGTATTTCCCCTGTCGTCACGTTTTGTGCCATTGCCTGAATGTTCATCAGCAAGACACCAATTAAGGTAATAAATAATTTATTCATATATAAGTAAGTATTTTTAATTATCCATTTTTCTCAAGACCACTTTGCTTATTCCGCTTTTCACAGGCTCCCATGCGGCGTATGAAGTTTTTTTGTAGTTTATGTCCACCACGTTTATTTCCTTCATTTTTCTCCATACGATGCCTTTCCGGTCCATGTCGGCAATTCTGTTTGCAGGCAGGTTTGTTACTTCTATTCTCAGTTTGTTCTTTCCTTTTCTAAGTGCCGGGAAGCAGTCGAGTTGGAAAGGCACAGCCCATGCGCAGCCTATATATATATCATTAATGTATACCCTTGCGCTTTCTCTTACGTCGCCCAGGTCTATGATCCATTTTTCCGCAGCCTGGCTTGCCGAGAGGTTGAATGTTGTTTCATACACTCCTGTGCCCATTGTTACGGCAGCGCTGTCGGAGAGGTTTTCCCATGTGGATAGTGTGTTGAGTTTAAAGGTCTTGCCCACTCTCGGCTGCTCATCCAAGAACGAGAGCTTCCACTTGTTGTCGGTAAGGTTTATGGTGTGTTCAGTTTCCTCCATTTGCTTTTCTGCGGCCACTGGTTGACGAGTGCAGAGCAAGAACCTGCTTTCTCCGCTCTTCAGTCTTATTCTCACCATCTTTCCGTTGTGTTCAGCGGCATAGGTTCGCGAGGTCATCGGGTCAAACCATGTCATGTGTTCGTTTGCCATAGCCACTGCCACAGTCTCGTCAATGTCATTGGGCGACAGGTTTGCAATGAAATAGTGGCATCCGTAAGTATTCTGCCGTCTTATCATCTTCAGTCCGAGCTTTGTCTTCATTTCCTCAGGCGATGCAGCCATTTTCATAGCCACTTCATCTACACCTTTTATTATTCTCACCCCATTTTGGGAAAGCGAGTCGAGATGAGCCTTCACGGCTTCCGGCATGACACATCCTTCAGGAATGATTATTCCTCGATAGGTTGTTCCGGCTTCCGTCCTTGCCATCCCCTTGGCAGCCGAGGTGGAGAGCAGCAGGCGGTCGCTTATGTAGTCGCAGTCGAAGCCCTTTCGGTCTATGTCGAGAATGGTGCGTATGAAGTCAGGCGCTTTCTTTGCCATGGAATGAATGTCAAACTGCATGAGCCAGTTTTTGGTGTCTCTTCTCCACATGTCTCTCACTGGCAGGTAGACGAGGAAGTCGTTGTCCGGCTCACCCCATTGCAGCCAAGTCTGACATTCTATGATATATTTCATGAGATACTCCGCGTCTCGCCAGATGCTGTTGGCCGGACTCATATCCACCGAGGCATAGAATCTCCATCCCGGCCACGGCTCGTCTTTTGGCGAGTAGGCGGCTCCATGGAAAAACATTCTGTTCACTCCGGCACAGAACATAAGGTCGAGGTCTGGCTTCATCTGACTTAGCGAAGTGCGGAAATGTTCTGTAAGCCAAGTGAATGTCTCGCTCGAAGTGTATCGTTTGCCGGTGATGTGTGCAGCCGACGGCGCATATTTCAGCATGCTCAGGTCGCTGTCGTTACGTCGTGTATATCCCGAGTCGGTGCGCAGTCCTCTTATACCGAAATCGGTGAGTCCAAAGCCTTCTATCTCTGGTATGTCCACAGCAGCATAGCAGTCTATGAGATTTGCTGGAGAACCGTGAGCCTGGTTGCGTGTTATGGCTCCATGGCTGTGTGCCCATTGTGTCCACTGTCTTGTGAAGTTATGCAGAAGCATGTCAGAGAGAGTCTCCCTATAGTCGCTCACCACCTTTTGGTCGCCGTCAACAAACTTGTCGAGCACGTCTTCAAGCCTGTACCCTCTTCTCTTTTCAAATTCGGAGAAAAGTGTCGGTGTCCAGTTAGCTCCATACACCTCATAGCTGTCGTTGAAAAACGTGTGTGGGAAAGGAGTGTTTGTCTTTTCAAACGCTTGTGCAATATGGCTCAGATAGTTTGCCACGGCGGTAGAGTCGAAATGGTCTATCACATATCCCTCGCCTCCCGGGGCAGCACGTTTCACCTTTTGCCTCGTTCTGCTTTCAAACAGCGCTATCACCCTCTGCCTGTCAGCCTGCCCTTCCACAGGGAACGTTCTCACCACTTTTAATTTGGCATATTCCTTCTCCTTTTCCGGTATTTGGAATGTGATGTTATCTGTGTTCACGCCACTGTTTACAATAGTGTCTACGGCAAACGCCTTGCAAGCCGCCTCTTTGAGTGGCACCCACGGACCTCCGAAGGGCCATCCTGTTCCAGTGGCCATTCCGGTTTCGATGTCAAGGTTGCTGTTTTCTTTTTCCACCACAGAAAGCATCTCCATCCATTTCGGCGAGAGATATTGGATTTCCTTTGCGTCGTTTCCCTGCACGCCATAAATAGGAGTTATCTCCACGGCACCGATGCCTT
>CALZAP010000162.1 GCA_945614335.1 uncultured Prevotella sp. | reverse complement strand
CACGATGATTCACAACCCCCGCCCCACCCGCGCCGAGGTGACCGACATCGCCAATGCCATCTACTATCGCACTGACGCTCTCATGCTCAGTGGCGAGACAGCATCTGGCGACTACCCCATCGAGGCTGTGCGCACCATGTCGCAGATAGCCGAACAGGCTGAGAAGGACAAGGTGAGGGAGAACGACATCGTCATACCCATGTCGGCAAATTGCTCTGTACGCGAGTTCCTCGCCCACAGCGCCATAGAATCCACACAGACGATGAGCGTGAAGGGTATCATCACTGACAGTACAACGGGACTGACTGCCCGCAACCTTGCGGCTTTCCGTGGCCCCACGCCTGTGCTCGCCATCTGCTATAAGGAGAAACTGCAGCGCTGGCTGAATCTCAGTTACGGTGTAATCCCCGTATATCAGAAGGAGCATATCTCGTCGGAGCAACTGTTTCTTGCGGCAGTGAGGATGTTGCGCCAGAAGGCATACATCGACCTCGACGACCAGATAGCATATCTGAGCGGTTCGTTCGGTGAGGGCGGTGGCACCACATTCCTCGAGATAAACAAGGTTCGCGAGGTGTTCGACCGCTCCTACAGATTCCATCTGCCGGAGTAAAGGGGATTAGGGATTAGAAAATCCATAATACTTACAAAACCGACAATTGTGTTTTAGCAAATTACACATTGTTGCCCTGCCTCTTTATATATATAATAAGGTGTAGGAACACTGAGATGCGATAAAAAACGTGAAAATAACACTTTTTTCTAAAAAAAGTCTAATAAAATTTCCGTTTCACGTTGAAAATCAGTATATTTGCAAGCCGATTATGAACGATAGAGTAAAAACTCTCAACAAATCGAGAATTTTCAGGCATTAAAAAGACTAATATAATATAAAGATATGACAAAAGCAGAACTTGTAGAAAAAATCGCCGCAAAGACTGGTGTTGGCAAGATAGAGGTCAGCGCCACTGTCGAGGCTTTTATGGAAGAAGTAATCAACAGTTTGGCAGTCGAGAAGGAAGACATCTTCCTCCGCGGCTTCGGTAGTTTCATTGTGAAGAGACGTGCAGCCAAGACAGCACGCAATATCTCGAAGAACACAACAATGATCATCGAGGCACATGACTTCCCGGCCTTCAAACCGTCTAAGTCTTTCATCGAGAAAATGAAATAATCAACATTTAGTAATAATTTAAAAATTCTTGAACAATGCCAAACGGTAAAAAGAAGAAGGGCCACAAGATGGCTACGCACAAGCGTAAGAAAAGATTAAGAAAGAACAGACACAAGAGCAAGTAAAACCTGCTCACTGCTGTTCGCAGAAAGAAATGAAGGGAGTGTGCCTCAAAATCCTATCGGGATTTTGGCACACCCTTTCTGTTTTGAAAGTACCCCTATTATCAATGTTAAAGGAATGACAAGCGAACTAATCATCGACGTACAACCAAAAGAGATTTCGATTGCGTTGCTCGAAGACAAAAGCTTGGTGGAATACCAAAGCGAGTCGCGCTCGGCATCATTCTCGGTTGGCAACATCTATGTGGCAAAAGTGAAAAAGCTTATGCCCGGACTGAATGCGTGTTTCGTGGACGTCGGCTACGAACGCGATGCATTCCTGCACTACCTCGATTTGGGTACACAGTATTCCTCTTACGAGAAATACCTCAAGCAAGTTCAGAGCGACAGAAAGAAGCTCTTCCCCATCACCAAGGCCACTCGCCTGCCCGACCTCAAGAAGGAGGGCAGCGTGCAGAACGTGCTGAAGGTGGGACAGGAGGTGCTGGTACAGGTGGTCAAGGAACCCATCTCAACCAAGGGACCGCGACTCACGTGCGACCTGAGCTTTGCAGGCAGGTATATGGTGCTCATGCCCTTCCAGGAGAAGGTTTCGGTGTCATCGAAAATCAAGAAGGGCGAAGAGCGCACAAGACTGAAACAACTGGTACAGAGCATCAAGCCAAAGAACTTCGGCGTGATTGTGAGGACTTCGGCAGAAGGAAAGAGAGTGGCTGAACTTGACAGCGAGATGAAAATTCTGCTGAAGAGATGGGAGGACGCCATCACAACCGTACAGAAGACCACCGAAAGGCCCAAGATAGCCTTCGAGGAGACATCGCGCGCCGTTGCTCTTATCAGAGACCTGTTTAACACCACCTACGACGGCATACACGTCAACGACGAAACGGTATTCGGACAGGTGAAGGACTACGTGGGACTTATAGCCCCCGACAAGGTTGACATCGTGAAACTATACAAGGGCACTGTCCCCATCTTCGACAACTTCAACGTGACGAAGCAGGTGAAGTCGGCCTTTGGCAAGACTGTCAACTACAAGCGTGGTGCCTATCTCATCATCGAGCACACCGAGGCGATGCACGTGGTGGACGTAAACAGCGGTAACCGCACCAAGGCGGAAAACGGACAGGAACAAAACGCACTGGAGGTGAACCTCGGTGCGGCTGACGAACTGGCCAGGCAACTCAGGCTCAGGGACATGGGCGGAATTATCATTGTGGATTTCATAGACATGAACCTTGCGGAGGACAGGCAGATGCTCTATGAACGAATGTGCAAGAACATGCAGAAAGACCGTGCACGCCACAACATCCTGCCACTGAGCAAATTCGGACTGATGCAAATCACCCGACAGAGAGTACGCCCAGCTATGGACGTCAACGTAGAGGAAACATGCCCCACATGCTTCGGCAAGGGCAAAATCAAATCGAGTATTCTCTTTACTGACCAACTGGAGAGCAAGATCGACCGTATGGTCTCCAAGATTGGTATTAAGAAATTCAACCTCCACGTACACCCCTACGTGGCAGCCTATATTAACCAAGGACTCATCTCTATGAAGAGGAAATGGCAGATGAAATACGGTATGGGTATCAACGTCATACCGAGTCAGAAATTGGCCTTCCTGCAATATGAATTCTACGACAGGAAAGGCAACTTCATAGACATGCAGGAAGAGAGAGAGACCAAATGACGATAACACTATTCTGGCTGTGTCTGACTATTGTTGTCTATACTTACGTGGGATACGGCATCGTGCTTTATCTGCTGGTTCTTATCAAAAGGCTGGCAACCAAGGCGAAACCTCTGGCAGACATTACCGACGACTGTCTGCCCGAGGTTACGCTTATGGTGTGCGCATATAACGAGGAGGACATCATTGCCGAGAAGATGGACAACACCCACCGTCTCGACTATCCCAGCGACCGCCTTCACCTTGTGTGGGTGACCGACGGAAGCAACGACAACACCAACTCATTGCTCGCTGCCTATCCCGACGTGAAGGTGATCTATTCGCCCGAACGACGAGGCAAGGCTGCCGCAATCAAGCATGGCATAAAGGAGATTGACACCGAGATTGTGATGATGACTGATGCCAACACTATGCTCAATCCAGGAGCCGTGAGGGAGATAGCGCGACTTATGCAGGACCCCAAGGTGGGATGCGTGTCTGGCGAGAAGAAGGTGATGGCAAGGAGCGACTCCGACGAGGCAGCACAAGGCGAGGGACTATATTGGAAATACGAGAGCACACTCAAGCGACTCGACTCCGAGCTTTACTCAGCCATGGGAGCGGCAGGCGAACTGTGTGTCATACGCCGTCAACTCATGACCGACATCCCCGACGACACTCTGCTCGACGACTTTATCATCTCAATGGAGATAGTAAAGAAAGGATATAAGATAGCCTATACCTCCAACGCCTACGCCATGGAATACGGCTCTGCCGACTTGCACGAGGAGAGCAAGCGCAAGAGACGCATTGCCGCAGGCGGACTGCAGAGCTGCTGGCGTCTGCGCTCACTGATGAATCCTCTGCGTCATCCCGTAGTGGCATTCCAGTTTGTGTCCCACCGCGTTCTGAGATGGACAATCACCCCTGTATGCCTCTTTGCCCTCGTACCACTCAACACCCTTTTGGTGCTCTCGGGCGAAGGCATTGTCTATACCATTATCTGGATTCTTCAGATACTATTCTATGCATCGGCAGCAGCAGGAGTGCGCATCAGCAAATACTTCGTATTCATGAACTTAAATGTATTCCGCGGCATGGCTTATCTGTTTAATAATTCCACAGGAATGTGGGAAAAGGCGAAAAGAGCCTAAAAAAAGGTTAAAAATAAGGATGATTAGTAAATTTCTTAATTATTAATTCTCAAATATTAATTATTCTTTGTATCTTTGCACTCTGGAAACAAATAGCAGAAGTATGCATCATGTATCAAGATGAAATCAAAACATTAAAAAGCAAGCTAAAGGAAGCTCAAGACCTCCTGGCCAAAACCACTAACGAGCGCGACATAGCTTTGCAGCAGCTCAAGGAATACGAGGAAAAGATCAAGAAGGCCGAGAAAGCCAGCAAAATGAAGTCTTTGTTCCTTGCAAACATGAGCCATGAGATCCGTACACCACTCAATGCCATCGAAGGTTTTTCGAGGGTAATGGCTGAGACTGACTCTC
>CALZAP010000161.1 GCA_945614335.1 uncultured Prevotella sp. | reverse complement strand
GTGGCCGCGGTCATCCATCCAGAGTCGTGCGTTCATCGCCGTCAGTATGGCTTGCGCCTCTTCGCGGGATGGTGTCGCGTCCTCGCCTATTATTTCAGCTATGCGTGCCGCAAGGCGGTTGCCTCGGTAGTTGTAGGCCGACGAGTGGGTGACGGCTCCTCCGTTATAATACAGTGCGTCTGATGCCCAGATGCAGCAGTAGGCGTCGTAGAGATGGTCGCCGTCGGGGTCGAAGTTTCGTTTCTCCCATTCAAGGTGCAGTTTCAGCACAGGCCAGAACTCCCGCAGTTTCGAGGGCGTGGCGTCGTACGACAGGTGGTGCAGCAGTCCGTCGATATAGTTCAGGTTCATGTCGTAGTGGTGCATCACGTCGCGCCGGTCCGGGTATCGGCAGATGTAGCCGTTGCTGTACATCTGTGTGCCCCATCGTTTCTCCGCCCTGGCCATGTTCTGCGTGGAGTCTTGGCAGGGATGCGGCAGGGTGGCGGGAACGTCCTTCACCTGACTGCGGGCGTAGGCTTGGAAATGATGGTATGAGCGGTCACTCCATCCCACAGCGTCGCCCACGTAGCAGCCTCGCCAGCCAGCCAACGGCATACGCCAGCCGATACATCCGTGTTGCCATGTCTCTCCGTCCCACAGTCCGTCGGCTGCCGCCATGAGTGTGGCTCCAAGTGTGTTGAACAGCGGGTCGGGAGTGTTTATTTCCACTCTCGACATCGTCTCTTCCCTTAGCCTCTCTTCATCGTCAAAACGCGCCTTCATCGCGACATAAATATTGTTACGTCGCGACGCAGCAAAAAGAGTGGCGTTGTTTTCAAGCAGGAGATAGGTCTCGCCGCGTCCCTCCCATCTCACTTTCGAGAGGGGTTCTCCTTCGGAAGAAGCCTCAAACTTTGTGATGTCATCCACGCCGAGGTCGCCGTTGCGTGAGAACTTGCTGCTGCGAGAGTTGGTCATCACGGCTTCAAACTCTACCTGTCCGCCACTCGTGGAAAAGCGCCAGATGGCGTCTTCGTCTTTTATGAAAGATGCCATTGCGCATATCTCTATCTTTATTTTCCCGTGACGCAGGGTATAGGTTCTTCGTCCGCCAAGGTATCGTGCCTCGCAGTCAAACAACACCGAGTCAAGCGCAACACGCTGTCGGTCCACAATGGCATATAGTTGTATGTTGCGGCACTCTCCTTTCTTGAAAGTGGCAAACACCGGGCGGTCGGAGGTTTCAAGGCGGAACGGGGCATGAGTGCCATACAAAGCCCTTGTATAGCGGTTTGTCCCGTTAAGGCAAACGAGTTCGCGTCCCACAGGACGATAGTTGTATTGCCTTTTCGCCCCGCTCTCAGCCCAAGCGCTCACTGCGCCTGCCATCAGCAAAGTCATAAAAACCCCTTGATATTTCATAAATCTCTTTTCCTCTTTATTTCTGCGGTTTAAATAAGCCCCTTATACAACTTTCCAACTTCTTTAATTTTTAATTCTCAATTCTTTAATTTTTTAATTCTTTTCACGGCATTCTCCCAATTCCTTCCCATCTCACATCCCAATCTTTTGGAAATCCGGGCAGTTCGGTCTCAGCCCCGTCCCATCCTGCACACATCATGGCCACGGCAGTCAGCAGTCCGCCGTTGCCAGGCATATATAGGCGCAGGCGTTGGTCTTGATAGTTGTGTCCATTCACGAGATAGGTGTTGGTGCGTTTAGGCATAAGCAATGCGTCAACCGCCATTTCCGGTTGGTTAAGGCGAGCGCAGGTCATGGCCGTCATCGGATAATCCCAGCCCCACGTCTTGTCCCAGTTCCAGTTATCCCATATCCACCGCAAGGTACGTTCCATCACGCGTCGGTTAGTGAGTTTGCTTTCCGGCATCATTCCCACAGCCCCGAGCAAGGCAGGATGGTCGCTTGTCATACGTATGTTGGTGTATGTGTCAATGGCGCTTTCCGCAGCTAAATAGAGACTGTCGGAGTTGAAGGCAAGCGGTGACAGTTTTGAGCTCACGGTCTCAGTCTCTGCCATTGGGGCCAGGCCCCTTCTCAGGCGCCATTGCTGCGACATGCGGAGTGTAGTCAACCAGTAGGAAAGTTCAAACGGCGGGTTTACTGTCGTGTCAGCATTCAGCGTCTCCTGTGCCGGTATGCAGCCGCGGAGTATATAGCGGTCGCCTGTCGGGTCGTATTCGGCAAAGTCTGTCATGAAGGCAGCGGTCTCGTCCACCGCCCTTCCATATTTCTGAAGCACGTTCTTTCGCTCTTCGTCAGTGGTGGCGGCACGGTAGAGCAGTTCGGCAAGATAGATGAGGTGGGGTTGTTGCCAGATGAGATATGAGCCCACATTCGAGGGAGCTTCCTCTGCTGACGGGTCGGTCATCTTCATCCATCTCACACCCTTGAATCCCTGACGGCGTGCTATCTCCCGTGCCTTGTCTTCTGCCGTGAGATACCAGGCGAGCTGGCGTTCAAGCAGTTCCGGACGGTTCCATAGCGCATAGTGAACAAGATGCCACCAGGTCATCTCGAGATGAAACTTTCCAAACCAAGAGTTGTAGGTCAGTCCTGTCTCTTGTGGCGGCATGTTTCCTGCTTCCTGCGCTTTCATCAGGTATTGGCTCAGTATCACACGACGCTCCAGTTCGTGGGCTCTCGGGTCTTTCACATGTCCGAAATCCATGAATCCTCCACGTGTCCAGTAGTCTCTCCAACTTTGTTCGGAGGCAGCCTTTATTGCTTCGAAGTCAATATTTCCTCCGTCACCACTTGGCAATACCGAGCTGAACGATGCCGTGAACGTAAGGGTTTTGTCTTTCGTGGTGAGTTCTATCCTGTGTTTCCCCGTCTGCTTTATTTTCGCGTTTCCTTTCCATGTCACCTTTACATAATATACCGTCCCGTCAAGTTCACGTTTTACTATGGCAGAGTTCTTGCCTGCCGTAATGCTTGTCTTGTGAAGGCTTTCGGTATCCCAGCGGCAGGCATCGTCGCAATGGCCTCCTGAAGGATACGGGAAACGCAACACCACGCCGACGCCTGCCACAGAATTCACCGTGGCACCTATGCAGTCGGCATCCGGAGAGCACACTGTCTCCACGTGATAATCCTTACCGGCGTATGTAAAACGGCTGTCTATTGCTCCTGTCCAAAGGTCGAGCGTCTGGTCAACCCCTGATATAAGAGAAGTGTCGGAAAGCGCCAGGCCGACAGTTCCGAGATGAAGGCGGTGAGGGTTTGAGCGCAGGTAGTCCACTGCGGCACGAGTCCTTGCCGGTTGTTTTATCTGCAAGGAGTACAGTTCCTCATGTCTGCGATGGAAATCGTGGTTGGCGAGAGCGTCTTCAGCCTTAAACCCTTCCACATTTGGGAAAGAGTGCCATCCCCACTCACTCATTGTGCCAAGTGGCACACCTTTTGAATAATGCTCAGGAAAGGTCTGCAACCCCGTAGCATCCACAGTGAAGGCAAACCGCCCGTTGCCCACCGTCAGCGACGATAGTTCATCGAGCTCCCCTACATGCGGATTATGTCTTGTCACCACTGCGTGCCGGTCAATTCTTTCCGCCACAATACCATTACTGTCAGCCCCCCAGCTCCCCGTCGAAGCCAGTCTCGCTGCCCCCCAGTTCTCCGTCGAAGCCAGTCTCTCTGCTCCTTGGCTCTCCGTCGCAGTCATGAGACACATCACGCCCCATACCGCCATTTTTCCAATATTCATGCTCATACGCTGCAAAAATACAACATTCCCCTCAAATCACCTATCATTTTCAAGAATATTTCATCCCCCCTGCCAAAAACCAAAGCCACTTATCAAAAATCATAGCCCCGTGCCCAGAGTTTCAACGCTGGTTCCCATCCCTTTCTCTCCTCTTTACCTTATTTCCTTTCCCCCTTTCCTTACAGATAAAATAAGAATAGCTGTTGGTACGGTCGTTATTATTTTATTTTGTTGGTGACAGATGACAGATAAAACTAAAATTATCACGCAAGCGCAATAACCTCACTATATTTAAGTTGCCCAACTTGACTTTCGAAGAGAAGAAAAGAGAGAAAAAGTTTGGAGTATTGGGCTTTATGTTGTATCTTTGCACCCACTAACGATTATCAACCCCTAAAAAAAAGGACATGAAACATTTTTTTATTTCAATCGCAATGCTCGCAGGCATGATGACAATGCCTACAGCTGCCAGTGCACAAAACCCACAAAAAGGTGACTACGGCTACCTCTACTGCCACATGAGCGACAGAGGAGAATGGACGGCTTACGCCATCAGCCGCGACGGAATGAACTTCAAAGACATTAACAACGGCGACAGCATCTTCTCTCCTTACGAACACGCAAGGATAGAAGGAGGCACTCGCGACGCCTTCATCTGCCGTACCTACGACACAAAAGGCTATGTGATGGTGACCACCGACATGTGTGTGAGGAAAAGCCACGTGTGGAACAACTACGGAATAGACCTGCTGAGAAGTAAAGACCTCATAAA
>CALZAP010000160.1 GCA_945614335.1 uncultured Prevotella sp. | reverse complement strand
TGTTGCAGAAACTGCCGGGATGGGCTTGGTGGCTTGGCGGCTTTGTGGTTGTGGCTCTATACGTCTTTTTCTTCTACTATTTCTTCGTCTCTCCCTTCGGATTCCGTTGGCGGGCGCTATATGGCGACGCACCATATCCCGAAGGCTACGAGATACACGGCATCGACATCAGCCACTATCAGGGAAAGATTGACTGGGAGAAATTGCGCAACAACGGAATGATTGAGAAATGCCCCGTGCGGTTTATCATGATTAAGGCTACTGAAGGGGCAAGCAAACTCGACGATAACTTCATCGACAATTTTTATCAGGCGCGTGAGTATGGATTCATACGCGGTGCCTACCATTTCTGGAGCATATATTCGTCGGGTAGGGCACAGGCTGAATATTTCATCAAGCAAGTGAAACTTGAACGCGGCGACCTGCCGCCAGTGCTCGATGTGGAACATAAGTCCAAGTCGCAAACCGACGAGGAGTTTAAGGAGAGTGTCCTCACATGGCTTCGCATCGTGGAAAAGGAATACGGTGTGAAACCTATCATCTACACCTATTATAAGTTTAAGCTGAAATATCTTAGCGACCCTATATTCGACGAGTATCCTTACTGGATAGCACACTATTATGTTGACAAGGTGGAATATCAGGGAAAATGGAAATTCTGGCAGCATACCGATTGCGGCAGACTGCCAGGTATAAAAGGCTATGTCGACTTCGACATCTACAACGGAAGCTACTACGACCTCAAGCGACTAACAATAGGGCATGAGGAGTGAAACCATCGTCCAGTCGTTGTCGCTTTTTCCCTTTACAAACGAAAGGCTTAACGAAGCTGCCTTTTCTTTCAGGCTTTCTGCGTCTGCAGTGTAGAAGCCGCTAAGGAGCAGTGTTCCTCCCGCTTTCAGTTTTTCCGCAAAACGCGGCATGTCGTTGAGAAGTATGTTTCGGTTGATATTTGCCACCACAATGTCAAACTTGCCTTCTACACTATCAAGTATCTTTGCGTCACCAAGCAGAGCCGTGTATCTCTCGTCCACACGGTTTATCACAGCGTTGTGGCGAGTGTTGTCGACGCTCCATTCGTCAATGTCATATCCAGTCACACTTTCAGCTCCCCGCTTCAGTGCCACGATGCCGAGGATGCCAGTGCCGCATCCGCAGTCGAGCAGTGTTTTGCCTGTGAGGTCGATGCTTGCCAGTTCGCCCACTATCATGCGTGTGGTCTCGTGAGTGCCTGTACCGAAAGCCATTTTTGCATCTATTTCCACTGCGGTCATGCTGTCTGTCATGTCTTCAGGCAGGTGACGTCCGTCGTGTATCACGCAGAGGTTGTCCACCACAATAGGCTCAAATCCCTCCTGTTCCCATTGCTCGTTCCAGTCGCGATATTCCGCTTCCCTTTTTTCGTATCCGATGGTAACGTGTTCGAACGGGAAGTCAGCGAGAGAGTTGTTAAGGCATTCCTCGTCGAATAGTTCCGTCTGTACATATCCCTTCAGTCCGCTGTCCGTGTCTTCGAAAGTCTCGAATCCCGCTTCGCCAGCCATGGCAGCCAATATGTCCCGAGCGTCCTGCAAACATTCCCCCGCTCCCTCAATTCTAAATTCTATTTCAAAGTATTTCATACCTTCCCTTTCTTCTAATTATCTTCCCTTTCGTTTATATTCAACTTTTAGGAGTTAAGAGTGTTCTCCTTCCTCATTGCCCTCGTCGATTCTTTAGCTGCACTCGGGATAGTCAAAGCCTCCTTTGCCTCTCCTTTCGTTTGCAAAAGAATTCCTCACTCCTCACTCCTCTCTCCTCTCTCCTCACTCCTCTCTTACAACACCCTTCCGCAATCTTGCACTTCTCGCAATGCGGCTTTCTTGCCGTGCATACATATCTTCCGTGAAGCAGTATCCAGTGGTGTGCCAGTCCAAGTTCCTCTTTGGGTATATACTGGCTCAGTCGTTCCTCCACTTTCCTTGGCGTGTTGTCGGAGGGAGCCACAAGTCCCATTCTGTGGCTTACCCTGTATACATGCGTGTCAACAGGCATGGCGGCTTGTCCGAAAGCCACCGACAGCATCACGTTGGCAGTTTTTCTTCCCACGCCCGGCAGCGATGTGAGTTCGTCGAGTGTCGCCGGCACTTTTCCGTCAAATCTCCCGACGAGTTGTCGTGCCATTTCCGCCAGATGGGCAGCCTTGGCATTAGGATACGACACGCTCTTCACAAATACAAGAATGTCCTCCGCCTCAGCCTTTGCCATGGCCTCGGCAGTAGGGTAGTGTCTGAAAAGATCGGGGGTGACCTGATTAACTCTCTTGTCTGTGCATTGTGCGCTAAGCATCACGGCCACAAGAAGTTGGAACTCGCTACCAAACTCGAGTTCGGTTGTTACGTTAGGCATTTCCTTCCGGAAGTGCTCCAATAAAATTTGGTATCTTTCTTCTCGTTTCATTAGTACGCTCATGGGGAATCGAACCCCAACCAAAGGAACCGGAATCCTTTATTCTATCCATTAAACTATGAGCGCATGTCGCAAATGCGGTTGCAAAGATACACATATTTTTTTATATAGCCAAGCCTTTTGCTTTTTTTTATCAAAAATGCTACATCTTTGCAACCGCCGCTTTGCTCCTGATGTCAGATGAGCGAAACAGTCATCTTTATGTCCTCCACAGGGCGGTCGTTGCGTCCAGTGGCAGCGTTCTGTATCTGTTCCACCACGTCAAGTCCTTCCTCCACTTCGCCAAACACCGTATACTGATTGTCGAGGAATGGAGTGCCGCCGATGGTGGTGTAAGCCTCTACCTGCTCGTCGGTGAACTTTGGCGCACCCTGTTCCGAACAGATGGCGTGAGTCTGTGCGATGAGGTCGTCTTGCAGTTCCTGCAGAGCAGCGCGGTCGCGGTTGCGTCTCAGTTCCATAATCTTCGCCTTGTTTTCCGCCACGAGTCGGTTAAACACCGCCTGCTCCTGTTGCATGGCCATCTGTCGTTCCATCTGTTTCAGTTCAGCTGGTTTGTACGTCTTTCCCCAAACGATGTAGAACTGGCTTCCGCTGCTTTCGCGGTTAGGGTTCACCTCGTCGCCTGTTCTTGCCGCGCTCAGTGCTCCTCGCTTGTGGAAGAGCTGCGGGTATACGAATTCCGCGGGAATAGTGTAGTCTGGTCCTCCCATGCCGAGGTTCTTTCCAGCCGGAGCCCCTTTGGAGTCAGGGTCGCCTCCCTGTATCATAAAGTCTTTGATGACACGATGGAACAGAGTTCCGTCGAAATAGCCCTCCTTTGCGAGTTTCACGAAGTTGTCACGATGACGAGGAGTCTCGTCGTATAGGCGAACGATGATGTCGCCAAGCGATGTTTCAATTTTTACTTTCACGTCGATACTGTTTTTTTGATTTTGCGTGCAAAGGTAATCCAATTATTTCTTTTCTCCAAATCTTCCCCTCATTTTTTATTGCAACATCACGTAAAAACTCAATTTATTCTATTGTTGACATTTCCTGCCAAAACATTTCTTCTGAAGGTCATATCTATTACATCCATTCCTTTGTGAACCACTTTTGGAAAACGCGGTCAGATAGCCTTATCGACCCATCTGACAGTTCTTCTATAAGTTCCCTTTCCATCAGTGCCGATTTTACTCTGACGACGTTCGACTTACTGCCAATAGGATATAAGTCCTGAGCGGCCTTTGTGCCGAAATCCTTTGAGAATCATTCCGTTTTCGAAGTCCTTTTTCAGTCTTCTTGTCTCTTTCTCCCTGTCTGTGAAATTATTACCTTCCACCGACATTCCATATATGAATGGTTTATCCATACCCGATGTGCTTAAATTTTTCTGCAAAGATACATATAATGATTAAGGTTCACAACTTTGTGGACCACAAAGTTGTGAACCTTAATCATATTTAACCATTACAAACAACTCGGATACTGCGCTATATTCCCCCTTTTGTTAAATTCATGTTAAATCCAATACTACTCTACACAACTCCCGCATTTTTCCCTTATATTTGCAGTGTTAACCCTTGCAAGGAGGAGGAAGAGCCGATGGCTCAACAGCTGTGGAATGGCGAAGACATAGAGGTGCTCGAACCACTCTGGCTTCGCAAGGAGATAGCAGGGAAGATAAAAAGAATGTTGAATAAATACAATAAAGAAGAACTGGTATGACTGAGAATAGAATTGTTGCAAATAACGGGGCGTCTATTGTACTCTATACGACAGATGACGGCAATACCCAACTTGAAGTGAAGTTGGAGAAAGATACCGTGTGGCTTACACAAAGCCAGATGGCTGAATTGTTTGATAAAGACCAATCTGTCATTGCAAGGCATATAAAGAATGCCTTCAACGAAGGAGAGGTGAATGAGAAAAGTAATATGCAAATTTTGCATAATACTCAATAAAGATAATCAATAAGTACACATAGGATATGCAAGACTTCGCAGCAATAGATTTTGAGACAGCCAACAACGAGCGCTCGTCGGTGTGCTCTGTTGGCG
>CALZAP010000159.1 GCA_945614335.1 uncultured Prevotella sp. | reverse complement strand
CGGTCGGGGCGGCAGGGCGTGATAGAAGGCGAGGGC
Source organism: uncultured Prevotella sp. (assembly GCA_945614335.1). GTDB lineage: Bacteria > Bacteroidota > Bacteroidia > Bacteroidales > Bacteroidaceae > Prevotella. The sequence goes on along the minus strand of CALZAP010000159.1, from coordinate 4,461 downwards.
GAGCGGTTTGACGTTCTGCATCAGCTCGGCATTCACTTTTCGCTCGTCGCCATTGGGGAAGATGCATTTATATCCGAACACCCATTTGCGCGGCACGAAGAGCAGCATGTTGCCGTCCTTGTCCTGGCCCAACTTCGGACCGATGGTCATCTTCCACCACGGACCTTCGAGCTCCACCCTGCGCTGCATGATGCCTCGTGGGCGGAGTATCTGTTCGAGTTGTTCGTCTGGGGTGAGGAAGCCGTCGTTGTCGAGGGTATAGTCGCTCACGCCCAAGTGCTCCAACAGTCGATGCAGCACACGGTCGCCTGAGCCCCGTGTGGATCCTTTGTCCACCTTGAAGCCCATGTCGGCTGCGGCATCCCCGAACACTTCCCTGAGTGCCGCCGTCTCGCGTTCCTCTCTTTTATTTATCTGGTCGTCGAATAACATTTTTCATTCTCTAATTCCTAATCAGCTCCGCGTACGCCCCAGGTTGGGCGATGAGCTCGTCGTGAGTGCCACGCTGAACGATGCGCCCCTTGTCCATCACGATGATCTCGTCGCAATCGCGGATGGTGCTCAGTCGGTGGGCGATGACGATGGTGGAGGCACCGCATTGGCGAATGCTCTGCATCACCTCGTTCTCCATCACCGTGTCGAGCGCACTCGTGGCCTCGTCGAGGATGAGTATCACCGGTTCGCGAGCCAGCGCAGTGGCAATCTCGAATCGCTGGCGCTGACCGCCCGAGAAGTTGCCGCCGCCCTTGACAAGCCGCGTGTTGAACCCTCGCGGGCGCGAGATGATATCGTCGCGGATGCCCGCGTCGATACATGCCATCGTCATGGTGAAATCCTCGATGGAGTGGTCCCACATCTTTATATTCTCAGCTATGGTGTCGTCGAAGAGCACCACGTTCTGGTCGATACATGCCACGGAGTTGACAAACTCGCCGCGAGTAACCTCGCTGCTGTCGCGATCGTCGAAGAGAATCTCGCCGCTCCACGGTTTGTAGAGTCCCGTGACGAGTTTGGCTATCGTACTCTTGCCGCAGCCCGAGGCACCCACGATGGCTACGCTCTTGCCCGGAAGGAGAGTCATCGAGAAATCGCGGATGAGAGGTTCGGCACTCGTGCTATAACCGAAGGTGACGTTCCTCATCTCAATCTTTCCGCCCAACTTCACATTGCCGCTCTGACCGTTGCCCGCGGCGGTGTCCTGTTCGGTGGGGTAGGCCATCACGTCGTCGATACGCTCCATCTGCGAGCGAAGTTCGAGTACGGTGGTAGAGCCTTCCATAAGACCCATGGCGGGTTTCATAAACTCGGCCATGAAGCCCTGGAACGCCATCAGCATACCGATGGAGAACTGGCCTTCGAGGATGAGGGCGGCACCGAGGATGAGGATGAACGAGTTGGCGAAATGTCCGAAGACGAACGGCCAGAAGGGGCGTTTCTGGAATGCCACCTCCTGATTGTTGCGGCGGGCGAAATTGCCCGACCAGAACTCGAAGAACCCGCGCTCGGCTCCTGCCGCCTTGATGCTCTCGATGTTATCCACGCACGACATCGTGATGCCATAGAATCGACCCTCGCTCTGTTCGAGCGCACGGGCGAGATTGGTGCGCAACTCGCGCTCGGCTGCCACGGTGTAGATGTTGAGTGCCACAACGGATATGCCCACTATGGTGAGCAACAGACTGTATTGGGCCATCACTATCACATACACCACAAGCAACGCCACATTCACCGCATAGGGGGCGAGAATGCGCACGAGGGTGGTGGTGATATGCTCGTTGAGCGACTGTCGCTGGACGATGTCGCCAACGTATCGCTGGGCGAAAAATTCTATCGGAAGATTGAGGGCATGCCACAGGAAACGCGTGTTGCCCTTGATCGACATACTGCCCGCAAAGCGGCGGCCATACACATTGTCGAGAAGGGCGAGCAGGAAATTGAACACCACAAGGCAGGTTATGCCAAAGAAGAAGGGAATGGTCCATTCGTCGTTCTTGCCCGTGATGATGCTGTCGAGGAATATCTGCGAGAAAAGCGGATAAACCATACCCGCAAACGACATCAGCAAGCCCATCACCAATGTGAAGATGAAGGCATCCTTGACGCCGCGGATATTCTCGCGTACATAATGTAAAATGGAGGTCTGATGGCCTTGGGGCTTGAAGTCGGCACCGGGAGTGGCGGTGATGGCTACGCCCGTGTAGGAACGGCGGAAATCCTTCATCGACACGGCCATGCTGCCCATGGAGGGGTCGTTGATGAACGCAAGTCCGCGGTCGAAACCCTTGAACACCACGAAGTGGTTGTAGTTCCAGTGGATGATGGCTGGCGCGAGGGCGGGCAGGTCGTCGATGTCGGCATGCCATCCATGCGCTTCCAGCCCGTACTTTCTTGCAGCCAACACCATATTGCGCGCATTGCTACCATCGCGCGAGACACCGCAGTCAGTACGCAACTGTTCAAGCGACATCCACTTGCCGTAATAAGCAAGCAGCATCGACAAGGCAGCCGCACCGCATTCCACGGTTTCCATCTGCATTATTACAGGTACTTTCTTTATTTTCTTGACCTTCATATATGTCTATTTTATTCAGCTGTATGTATTCAGAACCTGAAAAACATCTTGTAGACAGGCTTTCGTTGAGAAATGATCTGTACGTTACAGAACGACATGGTGTTCAATCTGATCTGTTTACTCTGTTCCCTCGACCACTTCAATAGTTTAGGGTCAGTGTTGTCGGTATCAACCACAAGCCTCACTTCGTAGGCTGTTTCATCGGGAAATATCGTGTCGACAAAATTTCTTATCACCGACTGCTCCCTCGCTTCTTCGAGGCGTACAGGAAAAGGATTTATCTTTGTGATATGTCCCACAATGTAGCCATAATCCTCACGATGCAGGTCTACAGGAGTCACTTGAACCTCAAGCCCCGGTGTCAGTTCGCGTAAGTCCTTGTATCTCACGTATGTTATCAGTTCTCTGTTCAAGTGATTGTTTTTGTCAGGAATGATTTCCATCAGTGTCTCATGGGCACGAAAGCTGTCATCAACGCTCTTGGAGCTTATCACCATTCCAGCACAATCAGCGTATAATGTATCTTTTTTGCCACCTCTTCTTACGGCCATCAGTGGCATCCCTTTGGTGACATGCAGACCTTTGATTACAAAAAGTTGGTCCATCTCACCATCAGTGGCATTGCATACTCTTTCTGGCGGATTATGCGGAAACACTACAGCAACAGCCTGAACATGTTCGGTAACAGTGCCGAACACGAGCCATAAGCATACTACAATACTGCATATTGTCATCGAGAGGATGACGATATACAATGGCGGTGTAGTGACTCGAATAAAGTCGTTTATTTGACCTGGGTTTTCCAGTACGTCAAGTGTCTCTTTTCTGAACAGATTTTTTTTCATTCCTCAATTCTCATTATTACTTCTCACTCCTCACTCCCCTCTCCTCACTCCTCATTACACCCCCCTTCCCCCAGTCACCTGAGAAAGTTCTTCGAGCGAAAGTTCTCTCAACTCTCCTGTTGTCAGTGTCAAAAGCTCGAGAATTTCTTTCGCTTCGATTTGCGTAACGGAATAACCGGCATTGCTGATTACCGACATTATCTCTTTTTCGTCATGACACAACCTGAGATGTTCCATAACGTTTCGTCCATATTGTTTTATAACTGTATCCAACTTCATGTGGCAAAAATAATAAATATTTTTGAGAAAAGCGCAATTGTTAAGACTTTTTTACCATTTATTCTCAATAATACATAAAAAAAGCCACAATTCCTTGGAACTGCGGCTTTTTATTTGCTAATCTGGCACTAATCTTATGTACCAAAGTCTTCTTACTTAACCTTCTCAACGATGGCCTTGAAAGCCTCTGGGTTGTTGATGGCGAGGTCGGCAAGAACCTTACGGTTAATCTCGATACCTGCCTTGTTTAGTGCTCCCATGAGAGCTGAATAGCTCATTCCCTCAAGACGAGCAGCTGCATTGATACGCTGTATCCAAAGAGCGCGGAAAGTGCGCTTCTTGTTTCGGCGGTCACGGTATGCGTAGGTGAGACCCTTCTCCCAGGTATTCTTCGCTACGGTCCAAACATTCTTGCGGGCACCGAAGTAACCGCGAGTAAGTTTCAAAATTCTCTTTCTCTTTGCTCTTGAAGCAACGTGATTTACTGATCTTGGCATAGTTTTCTTACTTTAAAATGTTAGACAATAAGGGATTAACGGAGACACAACAGGTCACGTACCTGCTTCATGTTGGTCTTGTCGACGATAGTGTCGTGAACCAAGTTACGCTTTTGCTTCTTAGTCTTCTTTGTGAGAATGTGGCTGTGGTAAGCGTGTGCTCTCTTAATCTTACCTGTTCCGGTGAAGCGGAATCTCTTCTTCGCTCCGGAGTTTGTCTTTACTTTTGGCATTTTTTTTAAATTTTAAATTAATTGTTATTTATTCT
>CALZAP010000158.1 GCA_945614335.1 uncultured Prevotella sp. | reverse complement strand
CAGACAACGTCAGAGCCCACGCCGATATGAATAATCGCTACCATTGGGAGACCTACATAAACAATCATACTGCGCCCGAAAAGGTACAATCCGTGCTTACAAGGTCTCCGCAGGAGTGATATAATCACACCCGGGACATCTACCGTTGCTACGTTCATGACTTGATTTTGAAATTTGGAAGATTATCGGACCGTCACAAACACAGCGTCGAGTAAACGCCTTCTATGTCTTGACTCCTTCCCACCCACTCCGCATCATTCTACACGAAATGCAGAAATCAGCTCGGCGTAGGCACCATACATCATTTCAGAATAGACTTACTGTCTCTTGACTTTATGGTGTAGGCGATTGAGTCGGTGCAAAATTAACAAAAAAAGTATTATTTACAAAAAAAATCCTTATTTAATCTCAAAAAATTAACATTATTATACATTCAACATTACTAAAACACACAAACTACGTCAAATATCCAAGAAAAAAAATACTTTTGGGGATATGATCTACCATTAACTAATTGCAACATTTAGATAAATATACCAGCAAACTGTTCAGCTAATCCTTGTTTGAACACAAAGAGATAATAATACTTCAAATGTAGAAATCCGAGATATTATTCGGTCTTGGGGGCATTATTGGAAAAGGTCGTCTATGGTCAGCACTACTTGTGCAACTGACGAATGAGCATTGGTACGGATGCCGTATGTGGTAATCATAGTAGGAAGGATGCCAGTACGGATGTTTGTCTCGGCTACGAAATCGGCTATGCGGTTGCGGATTCTCATCTCCTCGTCATTTGTTACGGAATACGGCAGTTGGGAATACTTTATCTCACACACATTTGTCAGGTTGTCGGCCCTTTCGATAATGAGGTCTATCTGTGCAGCTGGTAACGACTCGCGGCTTCTCCACGAATAATACTCCGTATGGATTCGGTCTATGCCCAACATCTTCTTTATCTGCGGGATATGTAGCATACAGACGCGCTCAAATGCAAGGCCATACCATGTGTTCTGCAACGGCCGGCCCATCATATTGGTCCAGTAGTTCTCGTCGGTAGTCGCCTTGTGACAGAACTGCATGTAAAATAAGGTGTATAGGTCGGTAAGCTGTTTTATTTCATTCTTTCTTCCAATAATTTCTTCCATACTTCATTCAGTTTCTTTTCAGGTTGCAAAAATACGTATTATTTTCGTATTCACAAAACATTCTTTAGCCAAATCGATGAAATTTAACGCGATTTGGCTAAACAATAGGTCATTTCTTAGCCAAATCGATGAAAAAACGCGCGATTTGGCTAAACAACGAGGTAAATTGAAAGTTGAAAGTTGAAGAATGACTTCACATACGCGGACGGCATCAACCAGGAAATATTTTTTACATACTAATGAAAAACGGGGGATAGACGGTAATGATGGGAGATGGCTGGCGTAGGGCGAAAATGGGCTTTTTTTGCCCTAAAACCCTACTTTGAATACGCTCTGCCTCCACTCTGCCTCCGCTCTGCCTCCGTACCAAACTCGGTGTGGGTCTATACCAAAGTCGGTGTGGGTCTACTCAAAATGCCAAAATAGCCCATATTTACACCGAGTTTGGTATAAAATGGCAGTGGAAGTGGAGAGAAGTACCTTTTCTTTACAAATAATGATTTTAGGCGTGAAAATGGAAAATGAAGGGATTGGAACATGGTTACAAATCGTAAGTGGATATTTTTTCTACATTAGTTAAATTGGTAAAGGTTTAATTTTACTCAAATCCGGCTATTTTGTGTTAAAATGCGAAAAAAAAAAAAAAAAAAAACGTCAACTTTCACAAATATTCTCTATCTTTGCCATCAATTAATAACTTAAAAAATAGAGAGAAACAATATGAAGAAATTGTTACTTAGCTGTGCGGCACTTGTTCTTGCCGCAAACATTTCGGAGCTTAAGGCTCAAGGTGCAACTTGTGAGGAAGCTACGGCTTTTCCGTCGTACGTCGATGGTTCCAAGATTCCCAACGGTGCGTGGTACAACTATTCCGTGACTGAAGCCTCAATGTTCCCTTCAAGCACTCCTGATGGTCTTGAAGACGGAAACATCCTGATATATGAAGGATGCGGAGGCCGTTCTGCAATCAAGATGAGTACAAACACCTACTATCTTGAACCCGGCAAGGAGTATAAGGTGTTCTTAAAGCTCAGGTCGTCTGACTTCTTCTTACCAAGTGCAACTTCAATGGCAAACGCGCCTGCTGGAATGTATTGCGTAAAACCTATCGTAATTGACGGCAACGGCTTGGGTATCGCCCAAAAAATCAGCGGCGCAAGAACCATGTGGTATCAGATAGAGCCTGCCATCAATGCTCCACTCAAGGTGCTGAGCAGCGAGATTGGCAACCCTCTTTCTCCTAACGTGACCAAAGTCGTAACAAAGCACCTCGCCTGCGACGGAGGCACTAACGAGAGCAACGAGCTGCTGCCTCAGCAGACTTACCTTAAGGCCGGAGTGAACCTCGTGGGTGTGACCACAGATGCAGCATGCTCCATCTTGTTCCAACTCGACGGTTTTTCGGCAGCCGGATGCGGCAACAACCCGGCATACGCACCAGTGATTGAACTCGACACCGAAAGCACCATAGCCAACGCATACTACGTGGTGAACCGTCGCTTCGTTGTGCCAGAGGACGGCAACTACACCTTCACTCTCAAGGCAGCCGAAGGCTCTGTACTCTCGATAGCCTCTGTAGTGCTCAACGAGAACAGCAAGAAGGTATGCGACTTCGACACCACTCCTCTCAGCGCTGAAGTGGGAGAGGACAACACTGTTTCTGTGGTCGGCACATTCAAGAAAGACGACATCGTGATTCTCTATGCCGACGAGTCGGGCGCACTTGCCGATGGCACTCCTTCGTTGAAGGTGGTTAAAGGCGGCACACCTACTGGCATCAACAACGTTAAGTCAAGCTCACGCGAGCTGAAGCTGTCGGAGAATCCTACCGACGGACTGTTCACCATCACCAGTGCCCTCCTGAAGAATGGCGCTGAGATTGGCATCTACGACATGTCAGCACGTCGCGTCTGGGCAGCAAAGGCAAAGGCCGGTTCTGACTCATTCGACGTAGAAGCATCTAACCTTGTACCAGGCACCTACCTCGTGGTAGTTTACGGTCCCGACCGTTCAGCCTCTGCAAAGCTCATCGTAAAATAATACAAGATTAACCCCGAAACAGCATCACAGGACGTAATGCGCCCCTATGATGCTGTTTCTTTTTTTCTAAATACAATGAAGACATTGCTCACAATCTTATTACTTTTAGCCTCATCTTATTTATATGCAGCCGGAAACAGCCTCCACATAAGAGGACACATTTCGGGCATTGCCAACGACACACTCATTGCACAGCTTATCGACATTGAGACAAGCCGCATGACAGAAAGCAAGACATGCCGCACGGAAGACGGCAGCTTCGACATCTCCATACCTACCGACAAGGTGGCCTATCTCGCCATCACATACAAGACATTGTCGGAAGGAAAGCCCGCAAAGAAAGACCTTACTTACATAGCTGTGCCCGGCGAGGAACTTATCATCAACTCCACCGCCGACGGCATCAGCATTGAAGGATCCCAATTCTACAAAGACTACAAGCAGTTTGAAGACTTCAACAAGACCTTTCAGGCTAAATGGCGGCAGTTGAATCTCGACTTTGCTACAAAAAGAGACACACCGGAGGCCAACATTGACTCTCTGAAACAGGTGTTTTCCGGCAAGGCGGACGCCATGCGCCACACCATATCTGAAGAGGCGATGGACTATATAAAGAAGAACCCCTCGTTGGAGATTGCCATCGTGATGCTCAACAATGTTTTCTGTACCGACATCGACCGCGCCTCCGCCCTACTCGACTCCCAGGTGGCCAATGGTCGCTTCAAGGCTTACTACGACTTCGTGGTGAAGAAAGCTCACACCGATGCTGTGCGCCTCGAAGCCAGCAAGGCTGTGAAAGAAGGCAATCTCGCTCCCGACTTCACCCTCACCGACATCAACGGCAATAAACTTAAACTCTCGTCGCTACGCGGAAAGTATGTAGTACTCGACTTCTGGGGTTCCTGGTGCGGTTGGTGTATAAAAGGAATGCCGGAGATGAAGAAGTACTACGAAAAATACCGCAACCGAATGGAGATTCTCGGCATTGCTTGCAACGACAAGGAAGCGAAATGGAAGGCTGCCGTGGAAAAACACCAACTCCCATGGCTTCACGTGCTAAACAATACACCAGACGACGTGACTGCACGATACAACATCACGGGCTATCCAACGAAGATTGTGCTCGACCCGGAAGGAAGAATACTGAAAATCGTGTCAGGAGAGTCGCCCGAATTCTATACTTTCATCGATGAGAGGGTTAAGTGAGGAATGAGGAGAGAGGAGAGAGGAGTGAGGAATGAGGAGAGAGGAGAGAGGAGTGAGGAGTGAGATATGTCCGAGCCGAGAAAAATATCGAAAGGAAGCGGATTGACTA
>CALZAP010000157.1 GCA_945614335.1 uncultured Prevotella sp. | reverse complement strand
ATATACCATCAACACCCAAGACGTCAGTGGATTCCGGGCAGGACGCTTGCCTGACGAACTGGAAGTGCTGATGGGTCCAAGCCAGTCGTCGCAGTCGAGTTTCCAGATGATAAACGGACACACCAGCTCTTCCTCGTCCATTACATATACATATATTGTATGCGCCAGCAAAAACGGTACATTCACTATTCCGCCGGCACAAATCACCGTCGACGGAAAAGTAATACGCTCCAATTCCCTGCGCATAAAGGTTAGCGGAACGGCACAAAGCGGAAACAGCCACCACGGAGGCAGTTCGTCGCAGCCGGAGATTAGGGATGCCGGCTCACGCATTTCAGGCAGCGACCTGTTCATAAAAGTCAGTGCCGACAAAAAGCGCATCCACGAACAGGAGCCTGTGCTCGTCACATACACACTATACACGCTTGTAGGCATTACAAGCCTTAGGGGCGACATGCCCGACATGAAGGGTTTCCACTCACAGGAGATACCATTGCCTAAGGAAAAGACATTCCACGTGGAAATGCTCAACGGGCGTCCCTACAAGGCATGCAAATGGCAGCAATGGCTCGTTTATCCGCAGATGACCGGCAAGATGCAAATACCAAGCATCACTTTCGAGGGCATCGTAATCCAGCAAAACCGTGACATTGACCCGTTCGAGGCTTTCTTCAACGGCGGTTCAGGATACGTGGAAGTAAAGAAAAAGATTGTCGCTCCAGGCATCACACTGCAGGTAGACCCTCTGCCTGCCCGACCTGCCGACTTCTCCGGTGGCGTAGGAAAGTTCCAGATCACCGCTCAGCTTGACAAACAGGATGTTAAGGCCAACGACCCGATATCTCTGCGCGTCATCGTCAGCGGAACAGGTAACATGAAGCTCATCAAGCAGCCTACGGTGAAATTCCCGAAAGACTTCGACACATACGACGCAAAGGTAACAGACAAGACCAAGAACACCGTAAACGGAGTGGAGGGAAGCATGGTGTATGACTTTATGGCCGTACCGCGCCATCAGGGCACTTACGACATTCCGGCAGTGGAATTCACCTACTACGACACACAAGCCAATGCCTACCGCACAGTGAAGAGCGAAGCTTTTAAGCTCAACGTCGCAAAGGGTAGCGGATCCACTCCGGTGAGCAGCTACACGGAAGACGTGGAACAGCTCAACAAGGACATCAGATACATAAAGACAGGCAATGTGGACATTCGCGACAACGACGACTTCTTCTTTGGCTCAACGGCCTATTGGATTATTCTCGTGCTGTTGTTCGTTGCCTTCGTCTCTCTCTTCGTCATCTTCCGCCAGAGAGCCATCAACAATGCCAACATTGGCAAGATGAGAGGCAAGAAAGCCAACAAGGTGGCAACCAAGCGTCTGCGCCTGGCAAGCGAACTGATGAACAAAAACCGGGCTGACGCCTTCTACGACGAGGTGCTCAAGGCACTTTGGGGATATGTGGGCGACAAGCTTAACATGCCGGTGGAAAGTCTCTCGCGTGAAAACATACAACAAAGACTCAGCGAACGAGACATCGACACCGACACCATCGCAAAGTTCATCTCCGCCATCGACGAGTGCGAGTTCTGCCGCTATGCGCCGGGCGACCCAGCCGGCAATATGAGCAAGACCTTCGAGGCGGCCATGTCAGCTATCATGAATATTGAAGAAATGATGAAAAACAAGAAAAAGAATTCTTCCACGGCTGCACGCAGCCTTATGATACTCGTTTTGTCGGGCGCATTCTTCGCCTCGGCTCTTGCCATGCCGACAAAGGCCAACGCCGACCAGGCATACGCCAAGGAACAATACCAACAGGCCATTGCCGACTACGAGTCTCTCCTTAAGCAAGGCTCCAACGCCGACATTTACTACAATCTCGGCAACGCATATTACCGTACCGGCAATATCACCCGTGCCATCATCAACTATGAGCGCGCTGCCCTGCTGTCTCCCGGAGATGCCGACATACGCTTCAACCTGCAGCTTGCCCGTTCAAAGACCATCGACAAAATCACTCCCGAGTCGGAGATGTTTTTCTTCGACTGGTACCGGCAGTTTGTAAACCTCACCAGCGTGGACGGTTGGGCCCGCACTGCTCTCATATCGCTTGCCATAGCCATCATCTGTGCATTGGTATATCTCTTCGCACAGCGCCTTTTGGCACGCAAGGCAGGCTTTTACGGAGCCATTGTCCTTCTCTTTGTGTTCATCCTCTCAAACATTATGGCACATCAGCAGAAGAACCGTCTTCTTCACCGCACAGGAGCCGTAATCATCTCTCCGGCTGTGCAAGTGAAAAGCACTCCTGCCGCCAATGGCACCGACGTGTTCAACCTTCACGAGGGCACCAAAGTAGACATCATAGACTCGTCGATGAAACAATGGAAGGAGATACGCATTGCCGACGGGAAAAGAGGATGGATAGAAACCTCAAAACTGGAGATTATATGAACGAATCGCTGATAGATTTCGACAAACAGCTGTTACTTCAACTCAATGGCAGCGACTCTCTGTTTATCGACGGTATGATTACTACACTCACCGCCGCTCAGACCTGGATACCGCTCTACATTGCCTTGTTCTACTTGGTGATAAAGAACAACGACAGCGTAAGAAGCATTTTCACCATCCTGGCATGCGCGGCGGCATGCGTGCTGTTGGCTGGCACTGTCGACGACCTGCTGGTGAAACCTCTCGTAGCCCGTTGGAGACCTACTCACGACCCTGAAATAGGAATGGCTGTAGACATTGTGGAAGGATATCGTGGCGGCAACTATGGCTTTTTCTCAGCACATGCCGCCAACACATTTTCCATTGCCATATTCTTTTCCCTTTTGGTAAGAAACGCATACCTCACCATATCACTCCTCTCGTGGTCGGCCATAAACTGCTGGACCCGCATCTATCTCGGAGTCCACTATCCCGGCGACATCCTTGCAGGACTTTTTTGGGGAGGCATTGTCGGAACCGGCGTCTTCACCGCTTATCGGTTCATGTCGCCTCACAAGGTGAAAACCGCCAATTTCGTGTCTACGCAATACACCTCAGCCGGATATGTCGTTTCAGATGTCGACATAGTAATCTCTGTTCTCGTATATACATTTTTCTACGTCCTTCTCAGGGCGTGCATAATTCCTCTTTAACACTTTATCAAAATTGGAAACAAGACAAATACACATAAGCGACTACAACTATCCGTTGCCCGACAGTCGCATAGCAAAATTCCCATTGGCGGAAAGAGACCACTCCAAACTGCTGGTCTATCGCCATGGGGAAATAAGCGAGGACCGGTTCTTCAACATCGCCTCATACCTGCCGAAGGGAGCACTCATGATTTTCAACAACACGAGAGTCATTCAGGCACGCCTTCATTTCCGTAAGGACACCGGCGCGCTCATAGAGGTGTTTCTTCTTGAGCCCTCATCACCGGCCGACTATGAGCAGATGTTCCAGACACGCCGGCAATGTGAATGGCACTGTCTCGTCGGGAACCTCAAGAAATGGAAAAACGGCACACTACGACGTTCGTTCGAGGTGTCGGGAAAAACCGTTACGCTGTCTGCCGAGTATCTTTCTCCCGAGAGAACCTGTCATCTTATAAGGCTTTCTTGGGACAACGAGGACGTTTCCTTTGCCGAGATACTCGATGCAGCAGGCGAACTGCCCATTCCGCCATATCTAAACAGAGACACGCAAGAGAGCGACAAGACCACATACCAAACCGTTTATTCCAAGATAAAAGGCAGTGTGGCAGCTCCTACTGCCGGCCTTCACTTCACCAGTGCTGTACTCTCCGACATCGACACCCACGGCATTGAGCGCGACGAGGTGACACTGCACGTGGGAGCAGGCACTTTCAAGCCAGTGAAAAGCGACGTGATAGAAGGACACGAGATGCACACGGAATTTATTGCCGTACACCGCGACACCATACGCCGTCTCATCGCTCACGATGCCATGGCAATAGCCGTAGGAACCACAAGTGTGCGCACACTGGAAAGTCTCTACTTTATGGGACTTAAAACCATAGCCAATCCAGATGTCTCACCCGTGGAACTTCACGTGTCACAGTGGGAACCATATTCCCCCCACCCCGCCACATCGCCGGTCGAAGCCCTTAAGGCTCTCGACTTATGGATGGAACGCCACGGCTTGGCCACACTCCATTCCAGCACCCAGATTATCATAGCTCCAGGCTACGAATACAAGATAGTGAAAATGCTCGTCACAAACTTCCATCAGCCACAAAGCACACTCTTGTTGCTTGTAAGCGCATTTGTGAATGGAGACTGGCGGCAAATATACGACTACGCCTTAGCCCACGACTTCCGTTTCCTGAGCTACGGCGACAGTAACTTGATAATTCCATAATAAGATGAAAAAAGGAGATAAAGTAAGATTCATCAGCTCTGTCGGCGGCGGAATAGTCGCCGGATTCCAGGGCAACAATATCGTACTCGTGGAAGACGAGGATGGTTTCCAGATTCCTACACCGG
>CALZAP010000156.1 GCA_945614335.1 uncultured Prevotella sp. | reverse complement strand
CTGATAGTTGGGTTTTGTTAGTGAAAATCTGGGACGTGGACTTGGATGGTTGCTACGGCTTCAAGGCAGTGGAAATAGATGAAGACACGTTAAAATTCATCTATCTGCAATTTTTCAGTATGTTGGGCATTATGGAAAGAAAACCCGAAAATATCACTCTCTACGACTTCGAATCGGAAGATTATGATGGCACGTTCATTTGGTTTAATTTCTATGATGAAATATTGGAGGTAGAAACCGAAGTCATGAACTTTGTAGGTATTAAAATGATGATCGGCATAGCCGAAAACAATGGTGTTTGGGTGATGCTGGACGAGGACGACGAGGTCTATCCTTTTTACGAAGAAAAAGTAGAAGAATTTGAAAAGAAAGGCAAATATTATTATGCAGAAGAAGATGATGTATATGGAGTACATCAAGATGAATAAATGTTTAACAAATTAATTTTCAATTATGCAAGTAATAGGAAAAATCGAGAAGTGGGCGCAGCAGCCCGACGTTCAGACTCAGAACGGAATGACAAGTAAGGCTCAGGTGGTGTTACGTTGCCCGGGCGGTAGAAATGCAGAAGGCTTCGTAGGCACGGCCTTTGGTGCGGTGGCGGGGAAGCCGATAGCGGAAGGGACCATCGTTGTGGCTGACGTGCATTTCTTCACTCACGAGTATGATGGCAAGGTGTTCCAGGACGTGAACATATTTGACCTGATGCCGCTGAAATCGCCTCAGCAAATTGGCGAGACCTTTTAAAATATCACATCTATGAAAAAGAAAAAAAATGAATCGAAGCCTATAAAAATTGAAGGCGTGTTGGATGTTTTTGATGACAAAAACATTATGTTTAATCCATCCAACAATTTGATAACGGTTAAAGGATTTCGTAGGCGCGGAGTGGTTACGATGCTCAGTAACGGACAGATGGGGTTTATGGCTACGCCACAAAAAAAATCATCGTCGAAGAAGATGAAACGTACCATACACGGCACACTGTCGGAAAACGATGATAACTATTATCTCTATATCCGCATTGACAAGACCGAAACCGATGACTTCAAGAAGCTGATAAAGAAAGAAGTGAAAGAACTACTGGAGTAAGTATCGCTTTGCGATAAAACTTCGTTAAAGGTCGCTACGCGATAAAAGCGCGTTGTGCTTAAAAGGGCTTGCGCGCAGCTCTTTAAGCACGAAGTGCTTTTAATGAAAATTTTAATGAAATTTTAAAATTTATTTTATGAGTTGCCATTTGATTTTTTATAAAAACGGGGCGAAAATGATGCGCCCTGTGTCAAACCGCGAGGAATACGTGGGTTTGAGAAACAAACCGGCTAACGTGGAACACACTAAGCTGGCGAGAATGGGGAATCCTGAGGCTAAAAGAAAGATGCTGCAATTTTGCTACTCTTGTCTGCCTGCCGAGGGAGGAAAGCTGAAGGGCTCGAAGACGCCATCGAACTCTGTAGGCATGGACATCGACTTTGCCAAGGACATGCCTAAGGAGGAACTTGAAAGTGCAATGAAGATAATGATTGGACGAGTGCTAAAGATGAAGGAGGACCTTAATCTGCTGATGCTCGAACGGTCTGCCTCAAAGGGGTTGCACATCGTGTTCAAGCGCATCGGTTGGCTCACGCAGGAGGAAAACCTTGAATGGGCACAGAAGATGCTGGGCGTGGAGTTTGACAAAGGAGCCAAGGACATAACGAGGGTGTTCTTCACGCCAACAGCGAGTGATGAGGACTTGCTCTATCTCTCAGACGACTTGTTTATTAATGAGGAGAGTGTAGAGAGGAGAGAGGAGAAAGAAGAGAAAAGAGAAATAAAATCAGTAGAAGAAAAAAATGGCTGTAACAATGAAGAACAAATATCTAAAGAACAAATTATTACAAATTCAAATGAAAAGTCAGAAGACATCGAAGAGCGTTCATGCTCAACTACTGAGGACGAATCTCTTAAAACGTCACTTACTTATAACGGGCTACAATATAAGTCGATAGTAAATGAGTTTTTGAGGCAGTTTAACAATGGGCTGACGCCTGTCGAGGGTAACCGTAACGTGATGACTTTTGAGCTTGCCAAGGCACTTCGCAGCATCTGTGACTACAACCTCGACTTCTTAAAGAAGGTAATTCCTCGATACGATAACTTCCCGGAGGATGAATATGAACGCACTTTACAGAGTGCGCTCAACGAGCCACGCAAAGGTGTGAGCTACAAACTTACAAAGGTGTTGGAGGCACTTTACAAAAAAAGTGACAAACAGGAGAGTAAGGTTGATTTCGAGGCAGAGAACGAGTTGCCGCCTTCAATGCCGAAGAAGCTTCCTTTTCCGCTTGGCTTTCTTTCGTCGAAGGTGCCTGAGATGTATCGACCAGCTGTCTGCGAGGCTGTATTTGCTCCTCTGTCAGCTTATGTTCATGGGGTAAAATTTCGGTACTGGGACGGAGTGGAGCATGAACCGACTTTTATGTCTGTGCTTTGTGCGCCAATGTCCATCGGTAAGGGTTGTGTCAGAAAACCAATAAACATCATACTCGACGAATTGGTTAAAAAGGACGAGTCAAACAGGGCAAGGGAAGCGGAGTGGAAGCTGAAAAATCCTACATCGAAGCAGAAGCGCGACCCACGTCCATCGGACATTTGCGTGCAAGTGTTGATAGACAACCTGACAGATGCCGTGTTTAACCAACGTGTGCATGACGCAAACCAAAACGGCCAGCGTTATCTTTACACCAGCGTCGACGAGCTTGACACGTTGAAGAAGATTACTTCAAGAGGCACTGCAAGTGAGGTAAGCGTGATAATCCGAAAGGCATTTGACAACTCTAAGCACGGACAGGAGCGAGTAGGAGCAGACTCAGTGACTGGTATTGCTCCTTTGAGGTTCAATTTCAATGCTTCCACCACCAACCGCAACTTCCAGCAGTTCTTTGCTCGTGAGATGACAACTGGAACTGTGACACGACTGTCAATGTCGACCATCATCAAGCCTGCAGATACTAAGCGGCCTGTTTTTAAGGAATATGATTCCGCCTACTGCGAGGAAGTGCGGAAGCTGACTCAGAAGCTGTCGATGATTTCGGGTGAAATATCATGTCCACAATGCAACAAGTTTGCAGAGCGACTTTGTGACGAGAATGAAAAACTCGCATCGCTCTACGGCTCTGAGCCTTATCTCGTGTTGAGTTATCGCGCCACTGTGATTGCATGGCTTAAGGGCATGATGCTCTACTGCATGAACGGAGAGAAGTGGACGAAGGATATACAAGACTACATGGAATGGTCTTTGCGCTACGACCTCTGGGTAAAGATGCACGTAATAGGCAAGATGCTCGACAATGCTATGGGAGAGGAAGACGAAGCAACAGCTAAGCGTGGTCCCATGAACATGCTTGATATGCTCAAAGACGAATTCAAAATTGAAGACTTGATTGTCGTTAGAAAGAAACTTGGCAAAACAATAGAAATGAGAAACGTTAAGACACAATTAGGTGTGTGGCGACAACGCAAACTTGTTGATTTTGAGGATTTTAATTCTGTAATAAAGAAGATTAAAAAATAATTTGATTACAGATTACAGATTACAGTTTAAAAATTGAAAAGTATGAAATTAGTATTAGTACGAAAAAAGTTCTTGCCGGACAGGACTCTCGGAGAACTATATCTGGATGACATGGGTTACTTCTGCGACACTCTCGAACCTCACTGCATCGACTGGAAGAATGAGAAGAAAGTGGCTGGGAAGACCGCCATACCGGAGGGGGCTTACAAGATGAAAATAGCTTGGTCGCAGAAAAGAGGGCGCTTGGTGCCGTGGCTACAGGATGTGCCTCATTTTCAAGGGATTCAAATCCATACGGGTAATGTGCCGAACCATACGCGCGGATGTATACTCGTTGGCTCAGCCGACCGAAACGTGCTTTTTGATTCTACTATCGTGTTCTGCTCTCTAATGAAAAAGCTAATCCATGCCAAAGACTTAGAGATTATCGTTACCCATGAAGACGAGCAGGACAAGGTTTTCAGAAAAATCTTCCCTTGGTATGTTCCTGACCATGCGACCACCAAAAAAGACAACGGGAAGCCTGAATATTTGGGTGATGAACTTGAAAAATTCCTATAGTCATGAGCAATCAAAGCACTGGTGAACTGATAGCCACTGCAAGGTTTCACATATTGACCCTTGCACAGGAGCTTGTGAAAAACGGTATCTTGCTCCATTCGGCGAAAATAGTAACTGACGACGACGACAACATCGAAAAGTGTCTGCTTACTTGGAGTAGTTTATCGAAAGAAGGTGAACTTCAATAAACTCTGATAAGGCTACGCGCAGGATTATCACATTCTGCGCGTAGTTTTGTTGTACGCATTGATTAAATTAACTGGCTCTTCTGTAATCAACCGAAGAAGCCAACTGACGATGACTACAGTACAGGCTGAAATAGGTGCCAGACACCTGATTGATTATGGTGTCTGGCACTTTTTTTAATCGTAATGAAGAGTAAAGAACAAAATTAGTTAAAATGGAACGGACGTTG
>CALZAP010000155.1 GCA_945614335.1 uncultured Prevotella sp. | reverse complement strand
GAGAATGTAAGTATTTTTGGTGGGGCGAGGCATACAAGCAGTATGGTGAGATTTCTCCAACCACCGAGAAGAATATGATTGACTTTTTCGACAAGGTAGTGAACGTATGGGGAAAGCAAGGTCTTGGAGTCTGCATTGGCGAATGGGGCGTTACAGACCATTATAAAGGAGACGCCGACAGACAGCATGAAAATATGAGCTACTACTGCAAGACCTTCGTCACAGAGGCTCGAAACCGTGGTTTCTCAACCTTCATTTGGGACAACAACAAGTTTGGCAGCGGACCAGAGATGTTTGGCATCTTCGACCGCGAGCGTGGCATGAAGGTAAAGGCGCCATGGATTCTTAATGGAATATTTAATCATTAAACTTAAAAAACTATATGAGAAAAAATCAAGTACTATTGTGCCTGGTCGGAGCAGGCTTGGCATGGACTCCGTCCTTGGCCTTTGCCGCATCTGATGCAGCCACGAGAACAACTATTGTGGCAGCACCTGACAACCAAGTGATTAAGGGTGTCGTGGCTGATGCCGACGGTCCACTGATTGGAGCTACAGTGAAAGTTGCCGGAGCAACAAATGGAACAGTGACTGACTTTGACGGAAACTTTTCTATTCAATGTAAGCCAGGAGCGACTCTCGAAATCTCTTACGTTGGTTACAAAACCATCACTGCCAAGGCTCAGAATGGCATGAAAGTGATGATGGAGGCTGACGGAAAGGTGCTGAACGAAGTGGTAGTAACTGCTCTCGGCGTGAAACGCGACCGTAAGGCACTCGGCTATGGCCTCTCTGAGGTGAAGGGCGAGGAGCTTACAAAGGCAAAGGAAACAAACGTAATAAACTCGCTGTCGGGTAAGGTGGCAGGACTTGTGGTACAGAACACTGCCGGTGGAGCTTCCGGTTCTACACGTGTGCTGCTGCGCGGTAACACAGAGATGACCGGTAACAACCAGCCGCTCTATGTGGTTGACGGTGTGCCTTTGGACAACACAAACTTCGGTTCGGCAGGAACAGAGGGCGGATATGACCTCGGTGATGGCATTTCTGCCATTAACCCGGACGATATAGAGACGATGACGGTGCTGAAAGGTCCTGCCGCATCGGCTCTCTATGGCAGCCGTGCTTCTCACGGTGTGATACTTATCACCACAAAGAAGGCCGACAAGGACAAACTCTCCGTGGAATACAACGGTTCGTTCACCTTTGACACTCAGCTTGCAAAATGGGACGACGTGCAGCAGGTGTATGGTATGGGCAATAATGGCAAGTACTCACAAACCGCCACTACAGGTACGAACATGAGCTGGGGACCAAAGGCAGATGACTTCAATATGACATATTTCGACGGCGAGTCGCGACCGTTCTATATTTTCCCTAACAATGCCAGCGACTTCTTCCGCACAGGTTTCACCACTCAAAATACAGCCATCGTCTCTGCCAACTCCGGCAAGACGGGAATGCGTTTCTCGGTGACAGACATGCGCAACCGCGACATCTTGCCTGAGACAAACATGAGCCGCGACAACTTTAACCTGCGTGTAAACACATCGCTCGGAAAGGTTGACTTCGACTTTACTGCCAACTACACACGCGAAAACGTGAAAAACCGTCCGGCACTGGGAGACTCGCAGAGCAACGTGGGAAAGAACCTCATGACTCTTGCCAACACATACAACCAAGTATGGCTGAAAAACTACCAAACAGCAAATGGCGAGTATGCTAACTGGAACGGTCTCGACCAGTATAACCGCAACCCATATTGGGATCTCTACAAAAACAGCAACAAGTCGGACAAGGACGTGTTCCGATTCACAGCAAAGGCTATCTACAACATCGACAGTCACTTAAAGATACAGGGAACCATCGGTACCGACATCAACAACATGAACTTCCAGGACTACATAGCACGAACCACACCTGGAAAGTCGGCAGGACAGTTGCAGGAAAGCGTGTTCCAAAACCGCACTCTCAACGCAGAAATCCTCGCCCTGTATAACAACCAGTTTGGAGATTTCGACGTTAACGCCACCCTCGGAGGTAATATATATAAGGTGGACAACAAGACCGATATACTCACTGGACTGGGACAGCAGATGAAAGACGTGATAGCCATCATGAACTATCAGGAGCAGAGCGTGCAGCAGAATACATACAAGAAGCAGATAAACTCGCTCTACGGAAGTGCAAGCATTGGATACGACCACACTTACTATCTCGAAGGTACACTGCGTGGCGACAAGTCGTCAACACTGCCCGTCAACAACAATACCTATGTCTATCCGTCGGTATCTGCCAGCTGGGTGTTCTCGGAATATCTGAAAAACAAGAACATCATCAACTATGGTAAGTTCCGCGCATCATGGGCAAAGGTTGGCAGCGACACCGATCCATACCAGCTCGCCCTCAACTACTCTACAGGAAAGTATTCATACTCGGGCTTCACCATCGGTATGATAAACAACAACACACAGCCCAACAAAGACCTAAAGCCAACAATGACCACATCTTACGAATTGGGTCTTGAGATGAAGTTCTTCCACAACCGACTAAGTCTCGACGTGACATATTACAACCAGACCTCACGCGACCAAATTATCAACCTTGCCTCTTCGTCCACGTCAGGATATCAGTATAGGCTGATAAATGCAGGTGAGATACAGAACAAGGGTATAGAGGTGGCACTCAACGGACGGGCTCTTCAGATTAAGGACTTCGCCTGGGACTTCGGCATCAACTTCTCAAAGAACAGCAACAAGGTGAAGTCGCTGACAGAAGGCATGGACTACTTCGAAATCGAAAAGGCTATGTGGTGTAACGTGTCGGTAGGTGCTGAGGTAGGCAAGTACTTCGGCTCTATCATCGGTCCTGACTTCAAACGCAACGATAACGGCGACATACTCATCAACCCGGAGACAGGCCTGCCGCTGTATGACGAGACAACCCGCACCCTCGGCAACTCCTCTTGGGACTGGACTGGCGGTTTCTACCACACGCTCTCATACAAGAACTTCCGGCTTTCGGCAGCGTTTGACGTGAAGGTAGGTGCCGACATCTTCTCAATGTCAATGCGTTCGGCCTATCAGACCGGCAAGGCCCCTGAGACGCTTGAAGGCCGCGAGGCTTGGTACACTTCGGAAGAGAAGCGCATGGCTGCAGGAATGACCATCGAAGAGTGGCGCGCAGCCGGCAAGTGTGACGGATTCTATGCTCCCGGTGTAATAGACAATGGCGACGGCACATACCGTCAGAACAACATTGCCATCGACCCGCAGACATATTGGGAAAGCGTTTCGCGAAATGCGCCGAGCATGTTCATCTACGACAACTCGTATGTGAAGTGCCGCGAGATTACATTTGGATACACCTTCCCCGAAAAGATGCTTGGCAAGTTTGTAAAGGGACTCAACGTCTCGTTTGTGGCACGAAACCCATTCATCATCTGGAAAAACATTCCGAACATCGACCCGGACTCCGGATACAACACCTCAGGTATGGGGCTTGAATACGGTTCGCTGCCATCACGCCGTAGCTATGGTATTAACGTGAACATGAAATTCTAAACAATCAGGAAAACAGGACTTCTTGAACTCCCAATTATTTAAATCTGAAAGATATGAAATTTAAAAAGATAGTTTTTGCACTTGCAATTATGGGCGGATGTCTCGCTTCATGCAGCGACAACCACATGGTAGAGGTGAACACAGACAACACCAAGTCGCCAACCATCGACCCTAACGCACAGCTCACCACGGCATTGCTGCAGACCTATGGTGACTTCGGACTTATGGACACCTACCGAAGCTATATCACCGGGTTCACACAGTACTATGCCGGTGGATGGAACGTCAGCTTCTATGCCGGCTCGATAAACCCCGACAACGACCAGCTCCGTCTCGTGTGGGACCAGTACTACGGAGTGGGTATCAAGAACCTAGTGGATGCCATATACAACTCCGAGGAGTCACCAAACACCAACGCCGCCTTGCGTATCACACGAGTGTATATGATGTCGGTGCTTACCGACCTTTATGGCGACGTGCCTTGCACCGAGGCAGGACTGGGATACATTTCAGGCATCTCCAATCCAAAGTATGACAAGCAGGAGGATATCTACAACTGGTTCTTCACAGAACTGGAAGCTTGTGTGGCACAACTGGGCACCGGCAGCGACCGCATCTCGGGCGACGTGACCACTCTCTCAAGCGACATCACAGGATGGAAGAAGTTTGCAAACTCTCTCCGCATGCGTTTTGCCATGCGCATCTCTGACGTCAATCCTTCCAAGGCACAGGAAGAGTTTGTGAAGGCCGTAAAAAGCGGATGCATAGCAAGTAGCAGTGAGGATGCCCTCGTGAAGTATATGAATTCTCCGTTCACTCTATATGACGGCTCGCGCGACCTCGATTTCCGTGCCAACGCGTTGAGCGAGATACTCTACGGGCAGGACCCAACTTCGCCCACCTTCGTATGCTCAACGTTGTATAACATGCTGAAGGACAACAACGACCCACGCCTGCTGAAGATTTGCCGTCACTA
>CALZAP010000154.1 GCA_945614335.1 uncultured Prevotella sp. | reverse complement strand
CCTTACACTCTAAGCATTAATGGGTTTGCTTGTGAGGGCTGCTGAATAGTTACTGCTCTGTGTAGCTATTTTGCTGGATTTGATTATTACATCTAAATATTTTGGGGAACAGACAAGGGGAATAAAAGTTAAAAAAATAAAATAAGTGGATTCCCTTTTGGAGAAATACTATTTTTATCGTATTTTTGCATGCGAAATATTTATTTCGGATAGTTATGCTTGAACCAAATTATTAACAGTCGTAATAATCAAAAACGGCACAAAAAAAAATAGTATGAAAAAAGAAAGACCATTGTTCTGTATGCTGATGATGCTTTCTGTGCTATGCGATATGAAAGCAAATGCCAAGACAGTGTGGGATTTTGAAGACTGCCAGATTGGACAGACATTCAAAATGTGGAACGTGTTTGGGGCAGAGACCACAACGTCTTCGGCCGTGGTGGAAGCAGACCCGCAAAATCCTGACAACAAGGTTTTGCACGTCGTTGTGAAGGAATGGAACACGTTTGTGGAACTCACATTACCTGAGGAACTTGCAGGACGCAAACTGACCGCCAACGCGAAGTCTGTGAAGCTAAAACTCTACCGTCCAGCCAGTGACTCTGACAACTGGAAACAGTTTCATGTATATCTTGGAAGCGAGAGCCTGTTCCAGGATGAGGGATATCCATACCAAGGCGACCAAAACACATGGCAGTCAAGGGAATACTCCTTCGCTCCTGTGACTGACTCGGCAGACGACGAGCGTATGTTACGTTTGGGAATACATCACAGCAATTCAGATTACTACATTGACGACATTGTCATCGACACCTATATTGTAGCCGACGGCCAGACTCTCGACTATTGCGTCAAGAACACCTCCAGCAGCTACACCATAATCAACAGCCCCATCTTGGCTAACGAAGGTAAGGAACTGACGATAAAGTCGTCGCGATATACATATTGGAGCGGTGTTGTGGAAGGCAGCGGCAGAATAAACCTCATGTCGGGAGGAGAGAGAACCTTCCTTGGAAACAGCAGCAAGGCATATCCTGACTGGACTAAATTCACTGGCGACTTGCATGTATATCCATATAAAGAGGTGGAGGGAAGTTGCGGTTTCTACGGACTTATATGGATGCACAACGGAAAGACTTTCATTGCCGACGACCCGATGCAAAGCGCCAACGACGGCAAGGTGAACAAATGTCTTGCCAACGCCGCGCTCTATCTCCACGAGGGTAGCACCATGGCAGCCGAACAGGGCCTGAGAGGTATGCGCATCGGCAAACTGGAAATGGAAAAAGGCAGTGTGCTGACCGGATACTACAAGAGCAAGTCATCACAAAACAGCTATTACATGATAGGCAATGGCAACCATGACGCAACGCTTGCCGGACGCATCGCGCCATGGCAGGACAACATGGCCATGAAGGTGGGACTAATCAAGGAAGGCAAAGGCACATACCGTATCACCGGCAATGACAACCTCATCACTGGCGGTATCACCATCCTCGAAGGCAAGGTGCTCGTATGCAACGATGCAGCTGAGGCGAAGGCCAACAAACTCAATGGCGCCACCGGACACAAAAGCGGCGACAACAACGGTGTGGTGGTGAGAAAAGCGGGAGCAATAGGCGGAAACGGTTCGATAGCACTTCCTACAGAGGTGTTCGGAACGCTGGCTCCCGGCGACAATAGCATCGGTACACTGCATATCGCAGACTATGCGAAAGCCACTGCCCCCGGTCTCACCTTGCGCCCCACGTCAGTGCTGAATATGGAAATCCGAAACGCCAGCGACCACGATGCTGTTGAGGTGGAAGGCAATGTGGCATACAACAATATGGACGAGTATTTCAACACCTCAGAAAAGATGCCGCGCATAGTGATTCTGCTTACTGACGACGCCAAGCTAAGTAAAGGTGACGAAATAGTGCTCCTCACAGCAGCCGGCAAGGAAGCAAAGGACAACATGCAATGGAACTTTGAAATCGTCTATCCGAAGGCATATACATGGGAGGTGAAGGAACGCTATGGCGAGAACGGAAGGATAGAAATCGTGGCCACCGTCATCTCTGAGGAATACGGAGGTCAGGGCGACGTTACTATCGACGACGGTGACGAGGATGACAATCCTTTTGAGGAGACAACAGTTGACATCAACCAAGAAATGACCGACAACACACCAATACGCACATACGCCGACAAGATGGACAAGTATGTGGGCACCTGCGTGCCTGTATGGAGCATCGATGTGGATGATGCCAACAACAAGGAAGCCCAACGCATAGCACGCGACTTCAATATGGTGGTATGCGAGAACGAGATGAAGTTTGCTTACGTGGAACCGTCGCAAGGCAGTTTCGACTTCTATCACGGCGACCGTCTTGTAAACTTCGCCACAAAAAACAATATGCGCGTAAGGGGACACGCACTCGTATGGCACAGCCAGGTGGCAGAGTGGCTCTCTTCCGACGGTATCAAGAACAACAAGAACTGGACCCGCCAGCAACTGCTCGATATCATGAAGACCCATATAGATAATGTGGTGGGTCACTGGAAGGGAAAGGTTCACGAGTGGGACGTATGCAATGAGGTGCTCAGCGACGACCAGGGGATAGTATGGAGCAATCCTGAAGGTTACACCTTGCGTCCGTCGGTATGGACAGTCATCGGCGAGGACTTCATCGACTCGGCATTCGTATGGGCGCACAAGGCCGACCCCAACGCTGTGCTTATCCTCAACGACTATGGCGTGGAGTTTAAGGGCGATGCCAAGGCTGAGGCCTTCTATAATCTCGCAAAGAGGCTTAAAGACCGCGGTGTGCCAATAGACGGTGTCGGACTGCAGTGTCATTTCGATGTTTATGGAGTTGACCCGGGAAGACTGGAGAGAAACATCAAGCGATATAATGACATAGGTCTAAAGTGCGTTATCACTGAGCTTGATCTCGGCATGGACGGCAAGAACGATTCGAACCTTAGGCAGCAGGCTCAAGACTATTTCAACATAGCACAGGTGGCTTTGAAACATGATAACTGTAATGAGCTGATGATTTGGGGACTCACCGACAACCGTTCGTGGAGGAGCGGCTATCCTCTTCTCTTCGACTCAGAACTCAACGAGAAACCGGCATACTACGGACTGCACGCTGCCGTACGCCAGGCAAGCGGCACCGATATCGGAGACGTTGACGGTGTAGAGGAAACCATCGCTGATTGCGGTGAGCCTGTAGGGCAAACCTTATACTCAATACAAGGTGTGCCAGTAGGCAATGGCTATCGGGGACCTGTGATTGAAGTCACATTATTCAAGAACGGGCAAAAGCGCATCAGGAAGACATTCCAATGATTACCCAAGTTCAAGGATTTTAAGGAGTTTTGGGGAACTCAAGGAGTTTAAATCACAGAACTCCTTGGACTCCCCAAAACTCCTTAAAATCTTGCTAAAGTTGTATTATTCGGCAAACTGTCGGAAATATCCGAGGCAGGTGTCGCGCCACAGGCGGGCGTTCTCTTCCTGAAGCTTCAGTCGACGGTCTACCTCCTCAAAGCGTTGGCTGTCGACGAAGGGCTTCATCTGATGCCATGTGGCGATGTGGCTTTCCACTGCCGACACGCCTCGGTTGTAGAGATAGGTCATCTCGCCCCAAAGCGTGCGGCCGCTCTTCATCCGGTAGTTCCAAGGCAGGTGATGGAACCAGAGTATATATTCCTCGGGACATGTGGCAAGGTTGTCGTACTGGCTGCAGAACGGTTCGCGATACTGGCTCACCGCGTCGGTGCCATGGCTCGAACGGTCGAAACCAATGCCCTGTCGGTCGGCCTTGTGGTAGTAAACGGGTTTCCACTCGTCGGGGAAGTGAGGCTGGTTGCCGTCGGGTTCAGGACCGTAGTGATGGTCGCCCTTGAAGATATGGTGAAGACCAAGAGGCATCATGTAGTCTACGCACGCCTCACGGCTTTCTGTCATCACTGTTGTCATAGGCTCCACAAAGTCTTTCTCTTGCGTGAAGGTCTGGCAAAGCCATTCTTTGGCTATCTCCTCCGACGACAGTTGCGGGTTCCATGCCAGACGGCCGAAGGCATACCAGTTGGCCTGTGAGAAGTGGGTCTGGTTGTTGAATCCCACCGAATATGCAATTTGCGTGATGTTTATTTTTCCTTCCTTGATGAGCTTAGCCGCCTGTTCGAGCCTGATGTTTCGTATGAACTCGCTTGTCGATATGCCGGTCATCTCTTTCATCTTGCGGTGAAGCTGGGCACGGCTCACGCCCACGTCCTCGCTCATCTTTTCCACATTGTAGTCAGGGTCGGAAATGTGTTCATTCATAGACTTCATGATACGTTTCATGAGAACCTCGTCGTTGCCTTCCACTTTTGGTGTGGTCAAGGTGTCAGCCTGTTCCTGCATGTTTGTAAACTTTCCCTTTATCCGCCTGTAGCTGTTTACGAGATTGTCTATCACTATCTGCAGCTCTTCAAGGCTGAAAGGTTTGGCGAGGAATGCGTCGGCTCCTCGTTTCAGTCCCTCGAGCCTGTCAGCCACTTCCGCCTTCGAAGTGAGCAGTATTACGGGCGTG